>NZ_JBMFWJ010000007.1:33742-86103 GCF_049965395.1 Acidibrevibacterium sp. | reverse complement strand
CAACCAGGCGGGCTACGTGATCCATAGCGCCGTGCATGGCGCGCGGGCCGATGTCGGCTGCGTCATTCACACCCATACCCGTGCCGGGATGGCGGTTTCGGCGATGCGCTGCGGTCTTTTGCCTTTGACCCAAACGGCGATGCGCTGTTTGCCGGTCGCCTATCACGATTACGAGGGGCCGGCGGTCGATCCCGCCGAACGCGCGCGGCTGGTCGCCGATCTCGGCGACGCGCGTTGCATGATCCTGCGCAATCATGGTCTGCTCACTGCCGCGCCGAGCGTCGCCGAAGCGTTCAACGCCCTCTATTGGCTGGAAATGGCCTGTCGCGCGCAGGTGGACGCAATGGCGGCGCGGACCGAGCTCGTCTCCCCGCCGGAGGCAGTGATCGAGCATACCCGCCATCTCTATCACCCCGAGACCAGGCGGCGTTTCGGTCTGATGGAGTGGCCCGCCATGCTGCGTCTTCTCGATCGCCGCGACCGTTCCTGGCGGACGTGATTTTTTGTCGGATAGCCGGCGAATTTAGGTAAGGATTAAGCAACTCCGTGCATGCTGGCCCGGCGTGGGCAAGCGGCACGGAAGAGAATGGCAGGCAAAAGCGGCAAAAATGGCGAAAACGCCAAGAAAATCGTCCTCATCCGCAAGGAGGAGGTGATCGAGGGCGGCCATCACGGCGGCGCCTGGAAAGTGGCGTACGCCGATTTCGTTACCGCCATGATGGCGTTTTTCCTCCTGATGTGGCTCATCAACGCGACGACTGAGGCGCAGCGTCGCGGCCTCGCCGATTATTTCAGCAAATCCAACATTTTCAGCCATCAGACCTCGGGTTCGGGGAAGCCGTTCGGCGGCAAGACGCCGTTCGAGGATGGTAGCATGGTCTCCGACCGCGGCGCCGAGCAGGTGGTAACGGGCAACGCCGACCCGGTCCAGGACGTCGATGAGGATAATGGCGAGACGCCGGCGCATATTCAGCCCGACCCCAACCAGAACGACGATCTCAATCCCGGCGGCAAGGATCTGACCGGAAGCGGCAACGGCCTTCCCGGCAATACTCTCACCTTCCGCGCCGATGACGGCAAACCCGGGCGCGGCGACAGTGGCCCGGCAGCCCCTGGTGGCCAAGCAGCGACGGCGCCGCAAACCCCGCAGGCGGCACTCGCCAAGCAAGGGACCGACATCGCCAGCGCCGCGTCATCGCCGCCGGTCCCACCGGCCGCGGCGAAGGACGCCGATCCCCGCAAAGCCGAGGAAGCCTCGTTCCAGCAAGCGGCGCGCGAAATCCGCGCCGCCATCGCGAGTGATCCGGCGCTCCGCGATCTCGCCCGCCAGCTCGCCATCGACGAAACGCCCGAAGGGCTGCGGATTCAGATTCTCGATGAAGATAAGCGCCCGATGTTCGATCTCGGCGCCTCCGCCCCGAATGAGCGGGCACGGGATTTGCTTGCGAAGATTACCCCAGTGCTCAACCGCCTGCCCGAACGCCTATCGATCGGGGGGTACACCGACGCGGCACCCTATCGTGGTGGTGGCAAATCGAATTGGGATCTCTCGACCGAGCGCGCCAATGCGACGCGGCGCTTCCTTGCCGAGGCGGGTTTGCCAGAGGATCGCTTCCAGAGCGTGACCGGCCACGCCGATCGCGAACTCTTGCTGCCAGGCGATCCGCTCGCCGCCGCCAACCGGCGGATCGCGATCATGGTGTTGCGCGCCGCCGGCCCACGCAAGGCAGCGCCGCAGCCGGCTTCGGCCGTCTCGCATCCTCCCGCCGACGACCGGTGAGCCACCAGCAATGTTGACGATCGGCGGACTGGTGTTTTTGCTGGCATGTGTCTTCGGCACCTTCATCGCCTCGGGTGGCAATATCGGGGTGCTGGTCGAGGCTTTGCCCTTCGAGTTCGTCTCTATCGGCGGCGCCGCGACCGCGACGCTGGTGATGGCGAACTCGATGCATGACGTAAAACACACCCTCTCCGCTTTTGGAAAGGCGATGAAAGGGGCGGCCTTCGCGAAGACCGATTACGTCGATCTGCTCTCGCTTCTGTTCTTTTTCACCAAGCTTGCCGCGAGCAAGGGGCCGATGGCGCTCGAAGCCCATATCGAGCGTCCCGAGGAGAGCAAGGCGTTTCAGAAATATCCCAAGATCACCGGTAACCACCACGCCATTGCGATGATCTGCGACTATCTCCGGATGGTCGGAATGAATGCTGATGATCCCTACCAGATCGAGGACGTCATGGCGCGCGAGATCAAGAAGACAATGGCTGAGGAATTGCATAGCGCCCACGCGCTGCAAACCGTCGCCGACAGCCTGCCCGCGCTTGGCATCGTCGCCGCTGTGCTCGGCGTGATCAAGACGATGTCACATATCAATGATCCACCGGCGGTGCTCGGGCAGATGATTGGCGGTGCGCTGGTCGGAACCTTTCTCGGCGTGTTGCTTTCCTATGGCCTCGCGGCACCCATTGCCGCCCGCATCAAGGGCGTCGTCGAGGAGGAAAGCAAATATTACGAGGTGATCCGCGCCGTTCTGATCGCGCATCTGCATGGCAATGCGCCGCAGATCAGTGTCGAGACCGGGCGCAAGATGGTACCGAACCAGCATATGCCAAGTTTCCAGGAATTGGAGGAGGCGCTGCAAAAAGTGCAGATCAACTAACCCCCGTTGAACAGGTCGGGTAGGCGAGCGAGCAGCCACAGCCGCGCATTCCTATCCGGCGTGCCGTGTTTACGAAGTGCATAATTGTCTTTTTGCAGGCTTGCGATTCCGGTCAGGGAGAACGCGCTCTAGTCTTCCTCGCCCCAGTCCTCATGCCATGTGCGACCGTCGCGTTCGATCAGGGCGATCGCCGCCGTCGGCCCCCAGCTTCCGGCAGCGTAAGGCCGTGGCGCTTCAGTCGCGTCAGCCCAGGCATGAATGATCGGCTCGATCCATTGCCACGCCGCCTCGACCTCGTCACGGCGCATAAAAAGGGTCGGGTTGCCGCGCACCGCATCCATCAACAGCCGCTCATAGGCTTCCGGATAGCGGGTGTTGAAGGCTTTTTGAAAACTGATATCGAGCCGCGCCGGGCGCAGCCGCAGCCCACCGGGGCCCGGATCCTTGCTCATCAGCTTGAGCAGCATGCCTTCATCGGGCTGAAGACGAATGACCAGTTTGTTGGCTTCGAGCTCCGACGCGCCTGGCGGGAAAATGGACAGCGGCACGGCGCGAAACTGCACGACCACTTCCGACACTTTCTGCGGCAGGCGCTTGCCGGTGCGCAGATAAAACGGCACCCCGGCCCAGCGCCATGCCCGCACCTCGGCTTTCAGCGCGACGAAGGTTTCGGTTTGGCTCGCATGGCCGAGTTCGCTCGCATAGCCAGGAACCGGCTTGCCCTCGCTGACGCCATGGACATATTGGCCGCGCACGGTGTGGGTTGCGATTTCGTGCACCGAGATCGGCCGCAAGCCACGCAGCACCTTAAGTTTTTCGTCACGCACGGCATCAGGGTCGAGTGACACTGGCGGCTCCATGGCGAGGAGACACAGCAATTGCAGCAAGTGATTTTGCACCATGTCACGCAAGGCGCCCGCCTTGTCGTAATATCCCGCCCGCCCCTCGACGCCGACGGTCTCGGCCACCGTGATCTGGACATGGTCAATGACGTCGGCGTTCCATAGGCGCTCGAAAATAGCGTTTGCAAAGCGCAGCGCCATAAGGTTCTGCACCGTTTCCTTGCCGAGGAAATGATCGATCCGATAGATCTGGCTTTCCTCGAAAATATGTCCGACCTCGTCATTGATGGCGCGCGCCGACGCGAGATCATGGCCGATCGGCTTTTCCAGAACGACGCGTGACGCCGCCGTCACAAGGTGATTGGCGTCGAGATTGCGACAAATCGGGCCGTAGAGATCGGGCGCGGTCGCGAGATAGAAGACCCGGATCCGCTCGGGCTCGGCGGCGAGAAGTTTGACCAGCCCCTCCCAGCCCTCGCCGGTGACACCGTCGAGCATCGTGTACTGCACGCAGGCGCAAAACTGCGTCGCGATCGCTTCGTCGAAATCGCTCGCCGCGATGTGATCGTGAAGCCCTTGCATCACCTTCGCGCGATAGGCGTCGGTGGTCGTCTCGGTGCGGGCGGCGGCGATGACACGGCTTTCCCGCGGCATTTGCCCATCACGAAATCGCGAATAGAGCGAGGGCATCAGCTTGCGCAACGTCAGATCCCCGGTCGCGCCAAAAACCACCGCGTCGAAAACCTGCACTGGAATGATTTGCGCCATTCTATTTCTCCCGCGTGATGTCTCTTGTCCGGCCGCTAGGGTGGCCGCAGCGGCGCGCGGAGGCAACATCCAGCCTTTGTCTGCTCTCGTCGCGCGCGCTTTGGGCAGTCATGGAGATACCCGTTTATTGTGCGGCGCAGCCATTTTATTGCGCCGCACAATGCACTTTCGCATAAAAAATGCTTGATCCGGTGTTTGGCTGACGAAAAGACGTGACGAAACGGTCACAAGCAAGTTAAAACGAAGAAAGGCCCGCAGCGCGAGCCACGGGCCAAGTTTGGGGAGGAAACACCAGTCACACGGCAGGATGAGGTCCAATCCTCTTCCTGGCCGTGATGATGGCCGGCTGGGCCATGGGATGTCCAGAGAATTTCTCGCATCCAGCGCAAATTTTTTCATCATCGACAGAGAGTTTTGATGAATTTTGACGCTATTGGCTAATTTTTCGCCACATTATGGCGTATCATTCGGCATTGCCAGAATGCCGTGGCGGAAACTCAGCCAATCGCTCTCGATCACCGCGACACACCCCACCCAAATCAGCGCCGCGATTAGCGTCGTCGCCAGGATTTTTCGGCCGAGATAGGGTTGCTCCGGCGCGCCGCGCCAGCCGGTATGCGGGTCGGGATCGGCGGCGCTGCGCACACCAAACGGTAACACCGCAAACAGCGTCACCCACCAAATCAACACATAGAGCACCAACCCGGTGAACCAGCCCATGCTCACACCCGCAGCACGTGAATCTCGACCTGTGGGCGCTTTTGTAGCCTTCGCCCGAGCACCCGGCGCAACGCCGCCCGTGCGGCGTCAACGAGCCCCGTCTCATCCTGGCGGAGACCGGGCGATAAATCGGCGAGCGTTGCCGCGAAGTCGTCGGCCAGGGCCAGCATCTCCTCGTCATCCGGCGCCAACAGGCCCGGCGCGCTGATCTGCGCCCGCCCGCGCAGCCGCCCGGCCTGATCGACGGCAAGACTGGCGACCACCACCCCGTCGCGCAGCATCTGTCGCCGCGCCGCCATGACGACGCCCGCGAGTGGCACCAAGCGCCTGCCATCGACCGCGAAACGGCCCACGGGAACGCTTTCGCTCACCGCCGGTTCGCCGGGGCCAAACGTGAGTACGTCACCATCCTCGATCAGAATCGGCCGCGCCCCCATTTCGCGCGCGAGTTCGGCATGCGCCGTGAGATGCCGCCATTCGCCATGCACCGGCACCGCATAGCGCGGCCGCACCAAGCGATAGAGGCGGCGCAATTCGTCGCGCGCCGGGTGCCCCGAGACATGCACCATGTGATCGGCCTCGGTCATCACGCGCACCCCGCGGCGGACGAGATTATCCTGCACCAGCCCGATCGCACGCTCATTGCCGGGGATCACACGGCTGGAAAACAGCACGGTATCGCCCTCGCCGAATGCGATGCGGGGATGGGTATCGGCGGCGATCCGCGCCAGCGCCGAACGCGGCTCACCCTGGCTGCCGGTGATCAGGAGGAGGAGATTGTCGTCGGGAATCTCCTCCGCCGCATCTTCGGACAGGAAGGGCGGCAGGGTCGCGAAATAGCCGCTCGCGCGCGCCGCGGCATCGAGGTTGCGCAGCGATCGGCCGACCAGCGCAACACTCCTTCCCGCCGCCCGCGCCGCGAGCGCGACACTTTCGATGCGCGCGACGTTGGAGGCAAAACAGGTGACGGCGATCCGCCCCGTCATGTCGCGGATGAGGGCGGCGAGATTGCGCCGTACCTCGGCCTCCGAGCCGGAATGGCCCTCGACCATCGCATTGGTCGAATCGCAAATCATCGCCAGCACGCCACGCTCGCCAAGCGCGGCGAGCGCCGCCTCGTCGGTCGGCGGGCCGACCAGCGGCGTCGGATCGAGCTTCCAGTCACCCGTGTGCAGGATCAACCCGGCCGGCGTTTCGATGGCCAGGGCCTGCGCCTCGGGAATGGAGTGCGCGACCGAGATCAGGCGCAGGCGAAACGGCGCGAGATCGATCTCGCCGCCGGGCGGCACGATATGGAGCGTGACCTCAGCGAGAAGCTGCGCCTCGGCGAGTTTGCGGCGCAGCATGGCGGCGGCGAAGGGCGTCGCATAAACGGGGCAGCGCAGCCGCGGCCACAGATGCGCGACCGCCCCGAGATGGTCCTCGTGCGCATGGGTGATGACGAGGCCGAGCAGGGCGGCGCGGCGCGCGGCAATGAAGCCGGGATCGGGCACCAGGATCTCCGCTTCCGGAAAGGCCGGCCCGGCAAAGCCGATACCACAATCGACCGCGAGCCAGCGTTCCCGGCAGCGATAGAGATTGAAATTCATACCGATCTCGCCGGTGCCGCCGAGCGGCACGAAGGCGAAATCGTCGTTTGAGGACTCCGTCACGTGGTTTCGTCACACTCCTTGATCATGGTTGCCTCAAATCACGCGCGACCGATCCTGGTCCCAGGGCGGCGCCGGGTTACGCGATGCCAGCAGCCGCAGCCCCTCCAGGGTGAGATCGGGGTCGATGCGGGTAATCACCTCTGTGCCCTCGGCGAGCAATGGGGCGAGGCCGCCGGTCGCAATGACCTTGAGCGTGGTCGCAAGCTCTTTCTGGATGCGCGCGACCAGCCCTTCCACCAGCCCGACATAACCCCAATAAATTCCTGATTGCATAGCTGGCACCGTCGATCGCCCGATCACCCCCTGTGGCCGGCCGATGCCGATGCGCGGCAGCCGCGCCGCTGCCTGATGCAAGGCCTCGATCGAGAGATTGATGCCAGGCGCGATCGCGCCGCCGATATAGGCGCCATCGTGATCGACGACGTCAAAGGTGGTCGCGGTGCCGAAATCGATCACCACCAGCGGGCCCTGATAGCGCTGATGCGCCGCCAGCGCGTTGACCAGCCGGTCCGCTCCGACCTCGGCGGGCTGATCGACACGGATCTCGAACCCCCAATCGAGATGCGAACGGGCGATCAGCGGCTCGACATTGAACCAGTCGCGGCACAGGCGCCGCAGATGATAGAGCGCCGCCGGCACCACCGTGCCGATCACCGCGGCATCGATCCCGGCGCGATCGATGCCAGTATGGGCAAGCAAGGCCAGCAACCACACCGCGTATTGATCCGAGGTATATTGCGGGTCGGTCGCGATCCGCCAGGTGCCGCGCCAGCCAGCGCCGTCATGCACCGCGAACACGACATTGGTATTGCCGGCATCAATAACGAGCAGCATGGCCTCCAATCCTTACCCCGCCGGTTGCCCGCGCAGCGCGGACGTTACGTCTGACTATCGGATCGGGTCGCGGCATCCAGCACGACCTCACCGGTCTGAAACTTCCGTATGCCGTCCTCGGTCGCTAGCAGCAATGCGCCGGCCTCGTCGAGCCCGGCGAAATAGCCGTGACATCTCGCATCACCGCACGCGACCGACAACCCCGTCCCCGGCGGATGCGCGTAACCGAGCCATGCCTCTCGAAGACGCGCGAAGCCGCCCTGCTGCAACACGACACGCCATGACGCGAGGCCGTCGAGAATCGCCGAGGCCAGGATTGCCGGCGCCGGCGGCGCCATCCGCTCGGCCAACGCCACCGTGCGGCGATCGGGGAGCGTCGGCGCCGCGACGAGATTGACGCCGAATCCGAACACCATCCAATCGCTACGTCCCGCGGCGTCGGTCGCGCTCTCGATCAGAATGCCCGCGAGCTTGGCCCCTGCCAGCATCACGTCATTCGGCCATTTCAGCCGCAGCTCGGCCGCCAACGCCGGCGCGACCGAAGCCAGCGCGTCGAACAACGCAACGCCGGCGAGAAGCGCCCATTGCCCGGCGATAGCAAGCGGCGTCTGCGGGCGCAAAAGCACCGACAATGCGAGATTGCCCGGGGGCGACAGCCATACTCGCTGGCCACGCCCGCGCCCGCTCGTTTGCTGACCCGCCATCACCGCCAGCCCCTCACTCTCGCCTGCCCGCGCGCGCGCGGCGCAGAGATCGGAGGTGGATGGCAGCTGCTCGTAGGTTTCGAGCCGCCACCCTCCGCCGCCCTCGCGGGCGGCAGCCATACTCACCCGAACAGCACTTTCGCCGCCGCCTCGGCCGCATTCAACACCGGCGACGGCAGAAGGAAGAAGAAAGCGGTGAAAAGTCCGGTTGCCGCGGCGACCACCGAGAGCGACGGCGCTCGGCGGTCAAAAGCGAGACCAGGCTCATCAAAATACATCACCTTGATGATGCGGATATAATAAAACGCGCCGACAACGCTGGTCAGCACACCGATCACGGCGAGCACCCAAAGCCCACTTTGGACGGCCGCGAGAAAAACATAGAGCTTGCCGAAAAACCCCGAAAGCGGTGGAATCCCGGCCATACTAAACATGAACACCGTCATCGCCAAGGCCAAAGCCGGATCGTTGCGGCCGAGACCGGCGAGATCGGCGATCGTCTCCACCGCCCTCCCGCCCCGTCGCATCGCCAAAATCACCGCAAACGTGCCGAGATTCATGAAGACGTAAACAACGAGATAAATGAGCACGCTGCGCAGGCCGGCAGCGCTGCCACACGCAATGCCGATCAGCACATACCCCATATGACCAATCGAGGAATACGCCATCAGACGTTTGATATTGGTCTGCCCGATCGCCGCCAGGGCACCGAGAATCATCGAGGCGATGGAGATGATCTCGATCAGGGTCTGCCACTGCCCGAGCGCGTGACCGAACGGCCCCATCATCACCCGCGCGAACAACACCACCGCCGCGACCTTCGGCGCGGTCGCGAAAAACGCCGTCACCGGGGTCGGTGCCCCTTCATAGACATCTGGGGTCCACATGTGAAACGGCACCGCCGCAACCTTGAACGCAAGACCGGTTATGACAAAAACGATGCCAACGATCACACCCGGCGAAACCGAAGTGGGATTATTGAGCGCATGCGCGATACCGCCGAAATCCATGCTGCCGGAAAAACCATAAACCAACGAAATCCCATAAAGCAGCAGCCCCGAGGCCAGCGCGCCGAGAACAAAATATTTCAGCCCCGCTTCCGCCGACCGCACATCATCGCGCGCGAAGGCGGCGAGGACGTAAATCGACAGCGATTGTAATTCGAGCCCGAGATAAAGGCTCATCATGTTCCCAGCCGATACCATGATCGTCATGCCAAGGGTCGCGAACAAAACCAGAACTGGGAACTCGAACCGCGCAATATGCGCGCGCTCGTTGAAATCGAGTGACAGCAGAACAGCGAACGCCGCCGCCGCCAAGATCAACAGCTTGGCGAAAACGCTGATGGGATCCGCGAGAAATTGCCCCTCATAGGCGGAACCAAGGGAACCACCGACGATCAGCACGGCGCACAGAACAAACGCGGCAACGGTGAGCATGCTGCAAATCTGCGTCGCACCGCCCGGCTTGATGACACCAAGCAGCAGAATACCCAAGCCGCTCAGCGCCAGGACGATCTCCGGAAGAGCGAGAAACCAGTTCATCAATGCACCATCGTTTGCGCGACAGGGACGACCAATGGCAGCGCGCGATGAGGCAGCGGACGCGCCGCGATCTGGCTGCTGCCCTCGATCGCGGCGCGATGCTGCACGACCATCGCATTCACCGAACTCTCAAAGAAGTGGGTGAAACTGGAGGGATAGACGCCCATCCATAACGTCAACACGATAAGCGGCACGAACAGCGCTACCTCGCGTGGCGACAGATCGAGAATGGATTGCAGATCAGCGCGCGTAAGCCGGCCGAAAATCACCCGTCGATAAAGATAGAGCATGTAGCATGCGCCGAGGATCATGCCGCTACCGCCGAGCAACGACAGCCAGAAATTGACCTTGAACGAGCCGAGCATAACCAGGATCTCGCCGACGAACCCGGCGGTCCCAGGCAACCCGATACTGGCCAAAGTGAATAGCATGAAGGTGACGGCATAAGCCGGCATGCGCTCGGCAAGACCGCCATAGCGCGCGATCTCGCGGGTATGCATGCGATCGTAGATGACGCCAACGCAGAGAAACAACGCACCCGAGACGATACCGTGCGAGAGCATCTGAAACAGCGCGCCGTCGATCCCCTGAATGTTGAAGGTGAAGATGCCGATCGTTACCACCGCCATATGAGCGACCGAGGAATAGGCGATCAGCTTCTTCATATCGGTCTGCGCCAACGCGACCAAGGAGGTATAGATCACCGCAACCACCGAAAGAGCATAGATCAGCGGCGCGAAATACGCCGAGGCCTGCGGCAGCATCGGCACCGAAAAGCGTAGGAAACCATAAGCCCCCATTTTGAGCAGGACGCCGGCGAGAATGACCGAGCCCGCTGTCGGCGCTTCGACATGGGCATCCGGCAACCACGTATGCACCGGCCACATCGGCACCTTCACCGCGAACGAGGCGAGGAAGGCGAGGAAAAGCCAATACTGCATATTGGTCGGGAACGCGGTGTGGAGCAGGACGGTGATGTCGGCCGTGCCAGCGCTGTACCACATTGCCAATAACGCGAGCAGCATCAGCACCGAACCGGCAAGGGTATAGAGGAAAAATTTGAATGCTGAATAAACCCGCCGCGGCCCTCCCCAGATGCCGATGATCAAATACATCGGGATGAGCACACCCTCGAAAAACATATAGAAAACGACAAAATCAAGCGCGCAGAACGTGCCTACCATCATGGTCTCGAGAACCAGAAAAATGAGCATGTATTCACGCACGTTCTTTTTCACCGCATCCCAACTCGAAAGGATGCAGATCGGCGTGAGCAGAGTCGACAGCAGAACGAAAAGGACGCTTATGCCATCAACGCCCATGCGGTATCCGACACCGAATTCGGGAAGCCAAGGAACGTTCTCGACGAACTGAAATCCCGCTTCGGAGGGATCGAATTCGGACCATAAAAGCAAGCTCAAGGCAAAGACGATGAGACTGGTCCACAGCGCCGCCCAGCGGGCATTGGCTGCGACCAATGCTTCCTCACCACGCAACGAAAGAATGATCACACCCCCGAGCAGTGGCAGCCAGGTGATCAGCGACAGCAGAGGAAATCCGGCCTGGTTCATCATCTCACCGAAAAATCAAAAAGATAGCAATCAGCAAAACAACGCCAACCAGCATGGAAAAAGCGTAGACGGCGATCGAGCCCGTCTGCAGCTTCACCGCTTGCTCAGAGAAATCCTCGGCCAGAGTGGCGACGCCATTGGGAACGCCGTCGATGATCGTCGCATCGCCGACCTGCCACAACAATCGCGCAACGGCGAACGCGGGCCGCACGAACACCAGATCATAGAGTTCGTCGAAATACCATTTGTTGAGCAGGAAACGATAGAGCGGTGCGAACCGTGCCGCGAGACGTCCGGGCAGATCGGTCGCGAACATATACATGTAATAGGCGAGCGCGATACCGAGCACCGCGCAAACACTCGGTGCGAGCGCTGCCCACACCGGAATATCCTCCAGCCGTGCCAACACGTGGTTGCCAGCGGCATTGGCGATACTGCCATGCCAGAACTCATGCCAGTCGGCGCCGATGAAAAGGTCACGCAGCGAGAAACCGGCGATCAATGCGCCGATAGCAAGCACGACCAGCGGCAAGGTCATGACCAACGGGCTCTCATGCACATGCGCGACCACGTCACGATCGGCGCGGGACTTGCCGTGGAAAGTCATCAGCAACAACCGCCAGGAGTAAAAGGCGGTCAGAAATGCCGCCAGCACGCCGCAGACAAAGCCATAGATCGCGGACGGGCTGCCATTCGCGAAAGCCGCTTCCAAAATCGCGTCCTTCGAGAAATATCCGGCAAAAGGATAGATGCCGGCAAGTGCCAGGCTCCCTACCCACATCACCCCGTAGGTCAGCGGAATCTTCGTCCACAACCCGCCCATGCGCCGCATGTCCTGCTCGTCCGACATCGCATGAATGACCGAACCGGCGCTGAGAAACAGCAACGCCTTGAAGAAAGCATGCGTGATGAGGTGAAAAATCGACACCTGGTAGGCACCGGCTCCGGCCGCCACGAACATATAACCGAGCTGCGAGCACGTCGAATACGCAATCACCCGCTTGATGTCGTTTTGAACACAACCAATGGTCGCCGCAAACAGCGCCGTGGTGCCGCCGACGACCGTGATGACACCGAGCGCGACAGGCGCGTGCTCGAGAATGGGCGAGACACGGGCCATCAGAAAAACCCCGGCGGTCACCATCGTCGCTGCGTGGATCAGGGCGGAAACCGGCGTTGGCCCCTCCATCGCGTCCGGCAGCCAGACATGCAGCCCGATCTGCGCCGATTTCCCGGTGGCCCCAATAAACAGCAATATGCCGATCACCTCGAAAGCGCGGTCATTCGCCCCGAAAAGCGCGTAGGTGTCGTTGATGTGCTGCGGCACGGCGGCAAAAATGGTCGAGAACGAAATCGAGCCGAACAGAAAGAAAATCATCGCAATCCCAACGGCGAAGAAGAGATCGCCAATGCGATTGACAACGAAGGCCTTGATCGCCGCGGCGCAAGCACTCGGCTTTTCGTACCAATACCCGATCAGCAGATAGCTCGCGACGCCGACGCCCTCCCAGCCAAAAAACAATTGCAGCAAATTATTGGCTGTGACCAGCATCAACATGGCGAAGCTGAAGAACGAAAGATAACTGAAAAACCGCGCAACCGGCTTATGCTCGTGAGCCATGTAGCCGACGCTGTAGATATGGATCAGGGTCGCAACAAAGGTGACCATCGCCACCATAACGGCGGACAAGGTATCGTAACGCAACGCCCACGAGACATGAAACGACCCGGCCGACAGCCATTCACCCAGCGTTACCTCACCACGCGGCACCCCACCCCACACCAGCTGGACGAACGCGGTCTCCCCGCAAATCGTCGCAAGCACCATGCACGCGATCGTAACCGCCATGGCGGCCTTATCGCCGATGACGCGGCCCAACAGGCCGGCGACAGCGGAGCCAAAAAGAGGCGCGAGAACAGCAGTGGCGTAAATCATTCTCAGCCCCTCATCAGATTGACGTCCTCGACCTCGATCGAGCCGCGATTGCGGAAATAGATGACAACGATGGCAAGCCCGATCGCAGCCTCGGCCGCCGCGACGGTGAGCACGAACATCGCGAAAACCTGACCAACGAGATCGCCAAGCGCCGCCGAGAAGGCAACCAGATTGATGTTCACCGCGAGCAGAATCAGTTCAATCGACATCAGGATGATGATGATGTTCTTCCGATTGAGAAAAATCCCAAACACCCCGAGAACCAGTAAAATCGCCGAAACCACCAGGTAATGTCCAAGGCTGATCATCGTCTTTCAATGCCCCTCGTCATGATGAACAGCACCGTGATGGGTGGCCGACATGTCCGGCGCCACGGGCTCAGGCAATGGGCGCCGGAAACTCGCCGGCGGCGTTGCGGCATTGAGCGCCATCGGCACCATCTCCAGGGATAGCGCCGCGCTCCGCGCAATCTGGCGCGCGATGACCTGGCGCCGAGAAATGCTGCGATCGCGTAGCGTGAGCACGATAGCGCCGATCATCGCCACCAGCAGCACCAGCCCAGCCAATTGAAACAGCAGGACATTATGGGTATAGAGCACATCCCCCAGCGCTGCGGTATTTTGGACTTTGGCAATCATCGGCGCCACGCGAAGGGTCGACATGGTCGGGGCAAAATGCCATGTCCCGAACACCAATAGCAATTCGATGAACAAAACCAGACCAACCATCGCACCAATGGGTGCGTAACGCTGAACCCCTTCACGCAGCTCAACGAAATTCACGTCGAGCATCATGACGACGAACAGAAACAAAACGGCGACGGCGCCGACATAGACGATGACCAAAATCATCGCCAAAAATTCCGCGCCATTGAGCAAAAATAGCCCGGCCGCGTTGAAGAAGGCGAGAATCAAGAAAAGAACCGAATGCACCGGGTTGCGCGCGCTCACCACCAACGCCGCAGAGGCAAGCAAAATCACGGCAAACACATAAAAGGCAATCATCGTGATCATGATGCCGGAGGTCTCCGCCCAATCATCTCGTTTCGTTCAGCGATACGGCGCATCGCGTTCAATCCGCTTGGCGATTTCGCTTTCCCAGCGATCGCCATTTGCAAGCAGACGATCCTTATTGTACATTAGCTCTTCACGCGTCTCGGTCGCGAATTCGAAATTCGGGCCTTCAACAATCGCATCTACCGGGCAAGCCTCCTCGCAAAGACCGCAATAGATGCATTTCGTCATATCTATGTCATAGCGCGTCGTACGCCGGGAGCCATCAGCACGCGGTTCAGCCTCGATGGTGATCGCCTGCGCCGGGCAGATCGCTTCACAGAGCTTGCATGCGATACAACGTTCTTCGCCATTCGGGTAGCGGCGGAGCGCATGCTCGCCCTTGAAACGTGGGCTGATCGGATTTTTCTCATAGGGATAATTAAGCGTCGCCTTCGGCTTGAAGAAATAGCGCAGCGTGAGACCGAGCCCGACCAGGATGTCACCGAGAAAAAATCCCCGCGCGGTACGTTGCAAAAATGCCATAGCTTAGTGTCCCTTCCGGCCCTGGCGCACGAAACCACGCATGTTCGCCATCACGCCGCTCCCTGCGGTAGCCAGCCCATCGCCATCAAAAACCCGGCAGTCAGAACCAGCCAAAACAGAGACAATGGCAAGAACACTTTCCATCCGAGGCGCATGAGTTGGTCATAACGATAGCGAGGAAACGTACCGCGCACCCAAATGAACACGAACATGCACAGCAGTATCTTGAGAATGAACCAGATCGGCCCCGGCAGCCACGTGAACGGCGCAATCCCGAACGGCGCCAGCCAGCCACCGAGGAACAGGATCGAGGTCATCGCGCTCATCAAAAACATGTTCGCATATTCGCCAAGGAAAAATAGGGCAAACGCCATGGCGCTGTATTCAACGAAAAACCCAGCGACGATCTCGCTTTCCCCCTCCGGCAGATCGAACGGCGAGCGATTGGTTTCGGCAAGCCCCGATATAAAAAAAACGATAAACATCGGCAGCAGCGGAATACAAAACCAGACATGCCGCTGCGCCAGAACAATGTCGTTGAGATTGAGGCTGCCAACGCAAAGCAAAACCGAAACCATGACAAAGCCGATGGAAACCTCATAGCTCACCATTTGCGCTGCCGAACGCAAGGCGCCGAGAAAGGCATATTTCGAATTGCTCGCCCAGCCGGCGATGATGATGCCATAGACGCCGAGCGAGCTGATCGCGAAAAGATAAAGTACACCGACATTGATCTTGGCGACCGCCCAACCATCATTGACCGGGATCACCGCCCACGCGATCATCGCAAGTGTAAAAGTGATCATCGGGGCGAGCAGGAACAAAACCCGATTAGCACCCGCCGGAATGATGGTCTCCTTCATCAGCATTTTGCCGGCATCGGCAAAAGCCTGCAAAAGCCCGAACCAGCCAACGACATTCGGCCCCTTGCGGAGTTGGATCGCCGCGAGAATTTTGCGCTCGGCGTAGGTCGCATAAGCGACGCCGATCAGCAGCGGCACCAATATCGCCAGGGCCTCCAGCACCAGCAGGATCAGGACGCCGAGGGGTGTTGCAAAAAAAGCCGCCATCACACCTACTCCGCCGCTTCCGCAACACTTGGGTAATAGGTCGCCGCGCACGCCGTCATCGTCGGGCTGGCGCGGCTGATAGGATCCGTCTGGTAGTAATTCGCCAACGCCGGCACAAACGGCGCCATCCCGAGCGCATCGGGATTGCCGGCGGGTGGCGTCAGATCAACCGCGCCACGCCGGGGCAACTCATCGGTGCGCCCAAAAACCGGGGCAACGGCGATAAGACGCTGGCGCAATGCCTCAAGATCATCATAGGGCAAACGATGGCCTAGGGTTTCCGCGAACGCACGCAGAATGCGCCAATCTTCGCGCGCCTCGCCAGGCGGAAAAACCGCGAACTCGCTGCGTTGAACACGCCCCTCAGTATTGACATAGGTGCCGCTCTTTTCCGTGTAAGCGGCCCCGGGGAGAACGACATCGGCGCGCGCTGCGCCACGATCGCCATGATGCCCTTGGTAGACTACGAAAGTTTCGGCGCCGACTGTCGCCATGTCGATCTCGTCGGCACCGAGCAGCCAGAGCACATCAACGCCGCCCGCCATCATTCCCGTGATATCCTTGCCGCCCGCGCCCGGCAGAAAACCAAGGTCGAGCGCCCCGACGCGTGCCGCCGCGGTGTGCAGCATATTGAAACCGTGCCAGTCAGGATCGAGCGCCCCGCATTCCGCAGCGAGTGCCCACGCCGCCGCGAGCACCGCCGCGCCGTCGGCGCGACGCAGCGCACCCTGCCCAAGAATGATCATCGGCCGCTTGGCCTCGCGCAGCACACCCGCGAACGGCAGCGTGCCGCGCCGCAGTTCCGCGAGCGCCTGCGGCGACTCGCCGAGCCATTCTGCCGGATAGGTCAGATCGGCGCGCTCGCCGATGGCGGCGATACTAATCGGACTCGCGAGCCAGCGCTTGCGGATACGCGCATTAAGCACCGGCGCTTCGCGCCGCGGGTTGGCGCCGATGATGAGGATGGCATCGGCATCTTCAATGCCGGCAATGGTTGTGTTGAACAGATAAAAATCGCGCCGCGTCGCATCGAGTTGCGCGCCATCCTGGCGGCAATCGAGATTGGCGGAGCCAAGCGCCGCCATCAGATCCTTGAGCGCCAGCATGCTCTCGGCATCACAAAGATCGCCGGCAATGGCGCCGATACGCGCCGGATCGCGTCCCTTGATCTGACTCGCGATGGCAAGAAACGCTTCCCGCCAGCTCGCCTCGGCGAGTTTGCCGTCTTTCTTCACCCACGGCCGATCGAGGCGCCGGCGCTTCAAACCATCGACCGCAAAACGCGATTTATCGCCGAGCCATTCTTCGTTTACGTCTTCGTTCAGGCGCGGCAAAATGCGTAGAACTTCCGGGCCGCGCGCATCGATGCGAATATTGCAGCCAACCGCGTCGAGAACATCGATCCCATCGGTTTTCTTCAATTCCCATGAGCGCGCAACGAAAGCGTAAGGTTTCGAGGTCAATGCGCCGACTGGGCAAATATCGATGAGATTTCCCGAGAGTTCAGAACTGAGCGCGCGTTCGACATAAGTGCCGATTTCCATATTTTCGCCGCGCCCGGTAGCGCCAAGCTCCGGCACACCGGCGATTTCCGCGGCAAACCGCACGCAACGCGTACATTGGATACAGCGCGTCATCACGGTTTTGACGAGCGGGCCAAGATTTTTATCTTTGACCGCCCGCTTGCTTTCTCGATAACGCGAATGATCCATGCCATAGCCCATGGATTGATCTTGCAAATCGCATTCGCCGCCTTGATCGCAAATCGGGCAATCGAGCGGATGGTTGATCAGTAAGAACTCCATCACGCCGCGCCGCGCCTGGCGCACCATCGGGCTGTCGGTCTTCACCACCATCCCATCGGCGACCGGAAAGGCACATGAGGCTACCGGCTTTGGCGATTTCTCGACTTCGACCAGGCACATCCTGCAATTGCCGGCAACCGACAGCCGATCATGATAACAAAAGCGCGGGATCTCCTTGCCCGCAAGCTCCGCCGCCTGCAGCACCGAGGCACCATTGGGCACCTCAACCTCGATACCGTCCACCGTCACCTTTGCCATTGGCCTACTCCGCCGCCATCTTGAGGCCGCGCGCTTTGAAAGCGGCAATGCGCGCTTCGATCTCCGGGCGAAAATGCCTGATTAAGCCCTGGATCGGCCACGCCGCCGCGTCACCGAGCGCGCAGATCGTGTGCCCCTCGACCTGCCGGGTCACCTGGTCGAGACTATCGATTTCCTCAATCTCGGCGCGACCTTCGACCAGCCGATCCATCACGCGCATCATCCAGCCAGTACCCTCGCGGCACGGCGTGCACTGGCCGCAGCTCTCATGTTTGTAAAAACGAGAAAGTCGTGCAATCGCCTTGATGATATCGGTGGATTTGTCCATGACGATCACCGCCGCGGTGCCGAGCCCGCTGCGCACCTCGCGTAAACTATCGAAGTCCATGAGCACGGTATCGCAAATTTCCCTCGGCAACACCGGAACCGAAGACCCGCCGGGAATAACGGCGAGGAGATTATCCCAACCACCGCGCACACCACCAGCATAACGGTCGATCAATTCGCGCAGCGGAATCCCGAGCTCTTCCTCGACATTGCACGGTTTGTTGACGTGACCGGAAATGCAGAAAATCTTGGTGCCGGTGTTTTTTGGGCGCCCGAGCGCCGAAAACCAAGCTGCTCCCCGGCGCAAAATGGTTGGTGTAACGGCGATACTTTCGACATTGTTCACCGTCGTCGGGCAGCCATAGAGACCGACCGCGGCCGGAAAGGGCGGCTTCAGCCGCGGCATGCCCTTTTTACCTTCCAGGCTTTCGAGCAAAGCGGTTTCCTCGCCGCAAATGTAAGCGCCGGCACCGCGATGCAGATAGAGATCGAAATCCCAGCCAGAACGACACGCATTACGCCCGATCAGCCCGGCCTCATAAGCCTCATCGATCGCCGTCTGCAGATGCCGTGCCTCATTATAGAATTCGCCACGGATATAGATGTAAGCAGCGTGCGCACCCATCGCGAAAGAGGCAACCAAGCAGCCTTCGATCAATTTATGCGGGTCATGCCGGATGATGTCGCGATCTTTGCAGGTGCCAGGCTCGCTTTCATCGGCATTGACCACGAGATAACTCGGCCGACCGTCCGATTGCTTCGGCATGAACGACCATTTCATGCCGGTCGGGAAGCCGGCGCCGCCGCGGCCGCGCAAACCGGACGCCTTGATGTCCTCAACGATCGCATCGCGCCCGCGCGCCAAAATCGCCGCCGTGCCGTCCCAGTCGCCGCGGGCACGGGCGCCGGCGAGACGCCAATCATGCGCGCCATAGAGATTGGTAAAGATGCGATCCTTATCGCTCAGCATCGCCTCATTCTCCGCCCGGCGGCATCGGGCCCGCCGCGAAATCCAGTGTCGTCAATGTCATCGGGCCACCCTCCGGCGCCGAAGTCTGGCGGCCAATCATCGAGCCGGGTGGCGGCGGGGCATCGCGCCGCAACCCATCAAGCAGCCTCTCGGTCGTCGTCGCGTCCATATCTTCATAGAAATCGTCATTGACTTGTAAAATCGGCGCATTGACACAAGCGCCAAGGCACTCAACCTCGGTCATGGTGAAAAGACCGTCGGCACTGGTTTCACCGAAATGGCGAATGCCGGTCACGCGCTTGCAAGTTTCCACCACCGCATCCGAACCGCGCAGCCAGCAAGGCGTCGTCGTGCAAACCTGCAAATGCCATTTGCCGACCGGCTTGGTATTGAACATGAAGTAGAATGTTGCGACCTCGTAGACGCGGATTGGCGGCATCCCGAGCCGCGCGGCGATGGCATCCATCGCCGCGCGCGGAACCCAGGCGCTGTCGGTTTCGCGCTTCATCTGGCGCTGCGCGAGATCAAGCAGCGGCAGCACCGCGCTCGCCTGGCGGCCTTCAGGATACTTCTTCAGAATAGCGCTGATCTGGCGTTCACTTTCCGCATCGAAGACAAACGTCGTCGGCTCGACGCCATGACGATGAGATGTGGTCGCGTTTTCTGTCATTGCCATCTTACCGGTCGATTTCGCCAAATACGATATCGAGTGAACCGATGATCGCCACCGTATCGGCCAGCATATGTCGCCGGGACATCATGTCGATCGCCTGCAAATGAGCAAACCCGGTCGGGCGAATTTTGCAGCGATAGGGCTTGTTGCTGCCGTCTGCGACGAGATACACGCCAAACTCCCCCTTCGGGCTTTCGACGACCGTGTAGGTCGCGCCTTCCGGGACGTGATAGCCTTCGGTGTAAAGCTTGAAATGATGGATCAACGATTCCATCGAATGTTTCATGTCGGCGCGAGGCGGCGGCGTGAATTTGTGATCGCGAATTTTCACCGGACCCGGCTTCATTTGTGCAAGGCACTGCCGAATGATCTTCACACTTTCACGCATCTCCGCGATGCGCACCAAATAGCGATCATAGCAATCGCCATGGCGCCCAACCGGGACTGCGAACTCAACCCGACGATACATCTCATAGGGTTGTGCGCGACGCAGATCCCAGGGCACACCACTGGCGCGAAGACAGGGGCCAGAGAACCCCCAAGCCAACGCCTCCTCAGCCGAGACCACGCCGATATCGACCAGCCGCTGCTTCCAGATCCGGTTCTCGGTGAGCAACTCCTCGAGATCGTCGATGAATTTCGGAAAACTCTCGGCCCAGGCGGCGATCTTGTCTTCAAGCCCGGCCGGGAGATCCTTGGCAACACCACCCGGGCGATAATAATTGGCGTGTAGCCGCGCCCCCGACGCCGCTTCATGGAATTCGAGCAGCTTCTCGCGTTCCTCAAAGCCCCAAAGCGAAGGCGTGATCGCGCCGACATCGAGGGCATAGGTGGTAATGTTCAAAAGATGGTTGAGAATACGCGTGATTTCGGCAAACAGCGTACGGATCCATTGGCCGCGCTCGGGCACCTCGATGCCGAGCAGCTTTTCCACCGCAAGCGCGAATGCCTGCTCCTCACACATCGGCGAGACGTAATCGAGCCGATCGAAATATGGCACCGCTTGCATATAGGATTTGTATTCGATCAGCTTTTCGGTGCCGCGATGGAGAAGCCCGATATGCGGATCGGCGCGCGCGACCATTTCGCCATCCATCTCCAGCACCAGGCGCAACACGCCATGTGCCGCCGGATGCTGGGGGCCGAAATTCATCGCATGGCTGTCAATCTCAACGGTTTTGCGCAAGCGCTCGCCGGCCGCGCCGCTGGTCGCGTCGTTCATCAGTCGGTCCTTTTCGTCGCTGCGCCACCGCTGCGCATCGCATGCGCCTTTTCGTCGCCGGGCAGCGTCGTGATGCCTTCCCACGGCGAGACGAAATCGAACGAGCGGAATTCCTGGGTCAGAGCCACCGGCTCGTAAACCACCGCCTTGCGTTCGTCGTCGTAACGCACTTCAACATAACCGGTGAGCGGGAAATCCTTGCGCAACGGATGCCCGTCAAACCCGTAATCGGTGAGAATGCGGCGATGATCAGGCTGACCGGCGAAAAGAATGCCGAACAGATCCCACGCCTCACGCTCCCACCAAGTCGCCGCCGGCCAGATCGCGCACACCGAGGGCACGAGCGCCGTCTCGTCGGTGGTCACGATCACCCGGATGCGATGGTTGCGCGACACCGACAGCAGATTATAAACGACCTCGAAACGCTCTGGCCGCTGCGGCCAGTCGACACCGCAAAGATCCATCATTTGCTCGCAGGCAAACCGCGGATCATCGCGGAGCGTCAGCATCAACGGCACCAGCGCATCGCGCTGGACATGCGCCACCACTTCGCCCTTTTCCACCGCAACCCGTGCAACGCCAGGCAGGCTCGCGACCTCCTGTGCCAAACGTTCGCTTGGCGAGGGCGTGGCGGCGCCCCCCGGCCCACCCTCCTCAGCCACGGAGAATGGTTCCCGTGCGGCGAATTTTTTTCTGCAATTGCAGAATGCCGTAGACCAATGCCTCCGCCGTTGGCGGGCAGCCGGGGACATAGATATCGACCGGCACGACACGGTCGCAGCCGCGCACAACGGCATAGGAATAGTGATAATAGCCGCCGCCATTGGCGCAGCTTCCCATGCTGATCACCCAACGCGGCTCGGGCATCTGGTCATAAACCTTGCGCAGGGCCGGCGCCATTTTGTTGGTGAGCGTGCCTGCGACAATCATCACGTCACTCTGACGCGGGCTCGCGCGCGGGATGATGCCGAAGCGATCGAGATCGTAGCGCGGCATATAGGCGTGGATCATCTCCACGGCGCAGCAGGCAAGACCAAAGGTCATCGGCCACAGGCTTCCGGTGCGGGCCCAGTTCACCAACTTGTCGAGCTGCGCGACGATGAAACCCTTACCGGCAATCTCGCCGGTGATACCCTTGATCACCGCGTCCTGCTCGGCACCCGGCCCCAAAAGATCACGGTTCCAGGCAATCTCGGGCGAATATGCGCTCATCGCTGCTCTCCTACGTCTCTCATTCCCAGTCGAGGGCGCCTTTACGCCACTCATAGACGAACCCGACCGTCAGCACGCCGAGGAAGCCGAACATCGACAAAAGCCCAAACAGACCGATGCGCGCGAGACTCACCGCCCAGGGAAATAAAAACGCCACTTCCAAATCGAAAATGATGAACAAGATGGCAACGAGGTAGAATCGCACATCGAAGCGCCGGCGGGCATCGTCGAACGGCTCGAAGCCACATTCATAGGCGGACAATTTTTCAGGGTAGGGTTTTTGGCGAGCAAGCAGCAGCGAGCCCGCCACCATCGCCACCGCGATGACCCCGGCGATGGCCAGAAAAACCACGATAGGCAAATAATTGAACAACAATCCCGGCATGCGAATCACCCAATTTTGCACCGCAGCGAGATGAGACTAGCCTCATCCCGCTGCCACCACCAGTCCGGGCGCAGTAAAAAAGCCGCAAATGCCAAACTCGTCATCAGCATGACGTCGTGACGTCCGAACGCTGCCCGGCATTCACGCTGCGGGCAAAGGATGGCGCGAGTGACGGGGCTCGAACCCGCGACCTCCGGCGTGACAGGCCGGCGCTCTAACCAACTGAGCTACACCCGCAATCCAGGAGGGCCGTCTAAAGCGCCGCCGCCCTCCCGTCAAGCAAGCTCGCGACAAAACATGGGCGGTGACGGGATCGAACCGCCGACCCTCTCGGTGTAAACGAGACGCTCTACCGCTGAGCTAACCGCCCGCGGCAAGCCGCTAATTCACCGCGTCTTTGAGGGTCTTACCGGGCTTGAAGCGCACCGAGTTGGAAGCCGGAATCTTGATCTCCTCGCCGGTGCGAGGATTATGGCCGGTCGTTGCCTTACGCTTGGCGGTCACGAACGTCCCGAAGCCGATCAGCCGCACTTCTTCCTGCTTTTTCAGCGCCCCTTCGATCGCGGCGAACACCGCGTCCACCACTTCGGTCGCCTTGGTCTTGGGCAGATCACTCTGTTCCGCCACGGCGGCAATCAAATCCATCTTGTTCACGCACAAGCCTCCCTTGAAACAGGACGGTGAAAATCAATCTACGCGCGGAAAGGACACTAGAAGGCATATTTCCACCGCGTCAACGCAAGCGCCGGTTTTTCTTGGGTTCATCCACAGAAAATCGCCGGTCCCGGCCAGCCAGGAACCAACCTCGCGGCCCGGCCAGCGCCCTTTGCGCGGCCGCGCCTCCCCAAAAATGAGACATATCAACCTGATGGCGATATCCCACCTCTGATCGGCGAAAGCGCGCCGTCAGAGATGGGACGAAGACACCCGAGGGGTGCGAAAATCGCCTCTCAATGCGGCAGTAAGGTCGCCGCCGATTCGCCGGCCGCCGGGGTGACGACCGGCTCGGCGGGCTCTTCCCAGGTGATCGGCTCGGGCTTACGCACCAGGGCCCGACCGATCACCTCATCGACATGGGCGACCGGAACCAGAGTGAGGTGGCGCTTCACCTGCTCGGGAATTTCGGCGAGATCCTTCTCGTTCTCCTTCGGGATGAAAACGGTGGTGATCCCAGCGCGCAATGCCGCGAGCAGCTTCTCCTTGAGCCCGCCGATCGGCAACACCCGCCCCCGTAGCGTGATCTCGCCGGTCATGGCGATGTCACGCCGGATCGGGATGCCGGTAAGCACGCTGACGATACTGGTCGCCATGGCGATACCCGCCGAAGGACCGTCTTTCGGGGTGGCCCCTTCCGGCACGTGGACATGGATATCGCGGTGGTCGAAGAAAGTCGGCTTGATGCCGAAGGTGATCGCCCGCGAGCGGACATAGCTCAGTGCCGCCTGCACGCTCTCCTGCATCACGTCGCCGAGTTTGCCGGTCTGGCGGATATTACCCTTGCCGGGCAGCAGCACGCTCTCGATGGTGAGGATTTCCCCTCCCACCTCGGTCCAAGCGAGGCCGGTGACCACGCCGACCATGTCCTCGGACTCCGCCTCGCCGAAATGGAAGCGCCGCACCCCGGCATATTTGTCCAGATTCTTGCGCGAGAACGTGACCTTCTTGGTCTTCTTGGTGACGATTTCCTTGACCGCCTTGCGCGCGAGCCCGGCGATCTCGCGCTCCAAATTCCGCACCCCGGCCTCACGGGTGTAATAACGGATCAGGTCGCGGAGCGCTTCCTCGGTCACCATCCATTCTTCAGGCTTGAGGCTGTGGGCCTCGGTTTGCTTCGGGATCAAGTGCCGACGGGCGATTTCCACCTTCTCATCCTCGGTATAGCCGGGGATGCGGATAACCTCCATGCGGTCGAGGAGAGGCTGCGGCATGCGCAGGCTGTTCGCCGTGGTGACGAACATCACATCCGAAAGATCGTAATCGACTTCGAGATAATGGTCGTTGAAGCTGGCGTTCTGCTCGGGATCGAGCACCTCGAGCAGCGCCGAGGTCGGATCGCCGCGCCAATCGGCCCCCAACTTGTCAATTTCGTCGAGCAGGAACAAGGGATTGGAGGTTTTCGCCTTTTTCATCCCCTGGATGATCTTGCCCGGCATGGAGCCGATATAGGTGCGGCGATGACCACGGATCTCAGCCTCGTCCCGCACGCCGCCAAGCGACATGCGCACGAAACTCCGCCCCGTCGCCCGCGCGATCGACTTGCCGAGCGAGGTCTTGCCGACGCCGGGCGGGCCGACCAAGCAGAGAATCGGGCCGCGCACCTTGTTCGAACGCACCTGCACCGCGAGATACTCGAGGATCCGCTCCTTGATCTTCTCGAGCCCATAATGGTCGGCATCAAGGATTTTTTCGGCCGCGCCGATGTCTTTGCTGGTTTTGGCGCGCTTTTTCCACGGAATCCCAAGCAGCCAGTCGAGATAATTGCGTACCACCGTCGCCTCGGCGCTCATTGGGCTCATGGTGCGGAGCTTCTTCAGCTCCTGCACTGCCTTTTCCCGCGCCTCCTTGGAGAGTTTGGTTTTTTTGATCCGCGCTTCGAGCTCGGCGGCCTCGTCCTTGCCGTCCTCGCCTTCGCCAAGCTCCTTCTGAATAGCCTTGAGCTGCTCGTTGAGGTAATATTCGCGCTGGGTCTTCTCCATCTGCCGCTTGACGCGGTTGCGGATGCGCTTTTCGACCTGCAGGACGCCGATCTCGGCCTCCATGTAACCGAACACCCGCTCCAGGCGCTCGCTAACCTCTTCGCTTTCCAGCAGATCCTGCTTCTCGGCGATCTTAAGGCCGAGATGGCTCGCCACCGTGTCGGCGAGCTTGCCCGGGTCCTCGACCTGGTTGAGCGACACCAGAACCTCGGGCGCGATCTTTTTGTTGAGCTTGATATATTGCTCGAATTGCGAAACCACCGTGCGGCCCAGCGCCTCGAGTTCCTTCTCGTCGCCGAGACGTTCCTCGATCGGGCTTACATGCGCCTCGAAAAACGCCTCGGTCTCCTTGAAGGCGGCGATGCGGGCACGGCGGACCCCTTCCACCAGCACCTTGACCGTGCCGTCGGGCAATTTCAGCAATTGCAAAATCGTCGAGACCGTGCCCACGCGATAGATATCGTCAGCCGTGGGATCGTCTTGCGCCGCGTTTTTCTGGGCAACCAGCAGGATTTGCTTGTCCTCCTTGATCACCGCCTCCAACGCCCGCACCGATTTCTCGCGACCAACGAAAAGCGGCACGATCATGTGCGGAAAAACAACGATATCGCGCAGCGGCAATACCGGCAGCACTTCACCCTCTGTCGCCATCTCGGCCCCCGAAATCGCCTTCAAAGGCCGCTCAGATTCTGTCATCAACCCCTCCTCTTAGGCCCTTGATCGCTCTCCGCCCCACAAGGACGCTCAACGCCCGCGATGTCGGCCTCACCCATCAGGCCAGACCATTCGGCACGCGAGCCCCAAGCGGACCGAAGAACCACCCGCGCCGGGCGACGCCCAGCGCTATCGGCCATCGGGGCAATGGCGGGATGGGATATCCCGCCGTCTTGCCTCATTTTCCGTTTAGATATCGGCACAACGACGAGGCTCGGCAAGACCTTGACACTCGCTCGTGTCAGTCTTGCTTCAGGCGCTGGTCTCGGCCCGCTCCTTGCTGCCGTAGAGAAAGAGCGGATTGGCGCGTCCATCCGCGACCTCGCGGTTTATCACCACCTCCTCCACCCCCTCAAGGCCGGGGAGGTCGAACATGGTCGACAGCAGGATCGCTTCCATGATTGAGCGAAGGCCACGCGCCCCCGTCTTGCGGGCGATGGCGCGGGTTGCAACCGCTTTCAGCGAATCCTCAGTAAAGGTGAGCTTCACCCCCTCCATTTCGAACAGACGGCCATATTGTTTGACCAGGGCGTTCTTGGGCCGGGTGAGGATTTCGATCAGCGCCGCTTCGTCCAAATCCTTCAGCGTCGCGACCACCGGCAGTCGGCCGATGAATTCCGGGATCAGGCCGAAACGCAACAGATCCTCGGGCTCGACCTCGCGCAGGATTTCACCGGTCCGCCGCTCATCCACCGCCCGCACCTCAGCGCCATAGCCGATGCCGGCGCCCTTGCCGCGGGCGCTGATGATCTTTTCGAGGCCAGCGAACGCGCCACCACAGATGAACAGGATGTTGGTGGTATCGACCTGGAGGAATTCCTGCTGCGGATGCTTGCGCCCGCCCTGCGGCGGCACCGAAGCGACGGTACCCTCCATGATCTTGAGCAACGCCTGCTGTACACCCTCGCCGCTGACATCGCGGGTGATCGAAGGATTGTCCGATTTGCGGCTGATCTTATCGACCTCGTCGATATAGACGATGCCGCGCTGCGCCCGCTCGACATTGTAATCCGCCGCCTGCAGCAGCTTTAGGATGATGTTTTCGACATCTTCCCCGACATAGCCGGCCTCGGTCAGCGTCGTCGCGTCCGCCATGGTGAAGGGCACGTCGAGAATCCGCGCCAGCGTCTGGGCGAGCAACGTCTTGCCGGTGCCGGTCGGGCCGATCAGCAGGATATTCGACTTGGCAATCTCGATATCGTTGTTTTTCTGGCCATGCGCGAGACGCTTGTAGTGGTTGTGAACGGCGACGCTCAAAACCTTCTTGGCATGATCCTGGCCGATGACATAATCGTCCAGCACCTTGCAGATTTCCTTCGGCGTCGGCACCCCGTCACGCGACTTCACGAGATGCGTCTTGTGCTCCTCGCGGATGATATCCATGCAGAGTTCGACGCATTCATCACAGATGAATACCGTCGGGCCAGCAATCAGCTTGCGCACCTCGTGCTGGGACTTGCCGCAGAACGAGCAATAGAGGGTATTCTTCGAATCACCGGACTTACTCATGCCCACTCCCACCCCTTGTCGGGGACCATCCGCTCGACGTCACGTCCGACAGGTTTCACGGCCTCCGGGAGAAACATTAGAACCCGCGATCGCCGACAACAAGCGCCTTACGTAAATCGAGAACAAAACAAAAACATCGGAGCCAAAGAACACGACGAGCCTCGCACCGGCATCGCGCGGCCAAGGATCACGTGCATCACACCGATCAGCGCCCCCGCGGCGGCAGCCTGCTTGCGCCAAGGTCGCGACAAGCCGCAGCCGAAGGAGCGCGCCGGTCATGTCTTCGGGCTCTCCGAAATCGGCGGCCGGTTCTCCACCACTTCGTCGACGATGCCGAAATCGCGAGCCTCCTCGGCCGACATATAGCTGTCGCGCTCGAGCTTGCGCTCGATCGCCTCGATCGGCTGGCTGGTGTGACGGACATAGATCTCGTTGAGACGCTTGCGCAGCGTCAGAATCTCGCGCGCCTGGATCTCGATATCGGTGGCCTGCCCCTGGGCGCCGCCGGATGGCTGATGCACCATGATGCGGGCATTCGGCAGGGCATAGCGCTTGCCAGCGGCGCCGGCGCACAAAAGCAGGCTTCCCATCGAAGCGGCTTGGCCGATGCAGACCGTGCTCACCGGGCTCCGGATATATTGCATCGTATCATAGATCGCGAGACCGGATGAGACCACCCCGCCAGGGCTATTGATATAGAACGCAATATCCTTGGTCGGGTTCTCGCTCTCGAGAAAGAGAAGCTGGGCGCAGACCAGGGAGCTGACCTCATCGAACACGGTCCCGGTTAGAAAAACGATCCGCTCTTTTAACAAGCGCGAATAAATATCGAACGCGCGTTCGCCGCGTGCCGTCTGCTCCACCACCATCGGCACCAGAGTACTGGTGTAGATTTCGACGGGATCACGATCCCTCATGTCCTTGCTTCCCATAAAGGCGTCCAGCCCAAAGCCGGCATGCCGTCACACTACGTTGGAAAAGTAAATAGGAAGCTGATGCGGCGCTGCCAACCTCGCCCCGTCTACAGACACGGTGTGCAGCCCCCCGGTGCCCGCGTCCTCGGCCGCGCCGGCGCTCAGAATCAGCTTTCTACCGCCTTGCTTAGCGCCTCGGCGCTGACCACCCGCTCCTCGATCTTGGCCAGCTCAATCACGAAATCGACCACTTTCTCCTCGAGAATCGGCCCCCGCAGGGTCTCCGCAAGGGTGGGATTCTTGCGGAACATCTCGAAAATCTGCGCTTCCTGGCCGCGGTAACGCGCCGCCTCGGCCCGCATTGCCCGCGTCATTTCGTCCTGGCTCACGGTGATGCCGTTGACCCGAGCGATCTCGGCAAGGAGAAGGCCAAGCCGCACCCGGCGTTCGGCGATGGCGCGATATTCGGTGCGGAGGGTCTCGTCATCCTTGGCGGCGTCCTCGGGCGCCAGCCTGCTGGCCTTGCGATCGGCCTCGATGCGCTGCCAGATCTGGTCGAACTCCGCCGTCACCATCGCCTCGGGCAGGGGAAACGACACGAGTGCGGCGAGCTTGTCGAGCAGCTGGCGCTTGAGATTGAGCCGCGAAAGCTGGGCATATTCGCGCCCAATCTGTTGGCTGATGGTCTCTCGCAGCTCTTCCACGCTTTCAAACCCGATCCGCTCGGCAAATGCCGCGTCGACCGCGGGCAATAGCGCGCGGGCAAGTTTTTTCGCGGTGATCTCGAACGTCGCTTCCTTGCCGGCGAGATCGGGGACGCCGTAATCCTCGGGGAAGCGCACCGTGATCGTGCGCGTCTCGCCCGGGGCCAGCCCTTCGAGTTGTTCGGTGAAGCCGGGGATGAACCCCTCGCCGGCAACCTCGATCTCCATGCCCTCGCCGGTGCCGCCGGGAAAGGCGACGCCGTCGATGCGGCCGATGAAATCGACCGTCAACACCTCGCCCTTGGCGGCGCCGCGCGCCTCCTCGACCGGCTCCAGCGTGCGTTGCCGGCTCGCCATATCGGCGAGCACTTTCTCAATCGCCGCGTCATCGACCTCGGCCTTGAGACGCTCGAGCGCGATCGCGGCGACATCGGGAATAGCGATCTCGGGCAGAATCTCGAGGGAGACGGTGAACGCGACATCACTCCCCGGCTTGGCCGCGGCGGCGGGATCGGCGAGGTCGATCTTGGGCTGCATCGCAGGGCGCAGACCGCGCTCCTCGAACACCTTGCGGGTCGCGTCCGACACGCTCTGCTCGATGATCTCCGCCTGCACCGCGTTACCGAAACGCTGCTTGATCACCGGCATCGGCACTTTGCCGGGGCGAAAGCCAGGCAACGACAACGTCTTGGCCAGTTCGGCGAGACGGCCCATGCGCTGATCCTCGATGTCCGCCGCCGGCAGCACCACGTCGAACGCGCGTTTCAGCCCCTCAGAGAGCGTCTCGGTAACCTGCATCGTGTCCGGAAATCCCCAAAATTCGCCTGACGGCCGGGTGGTGCGGGCGGAGGGACTTGAACCCCCACGGCTTGCGCCACCAGAACCTAAATCTGGCGTGTCTGCCAATTCCACCACGCCCGCTCGCGCGGCCGTGCGGCAGGGCACATAGCGCAGCCCGCCCGCCGCCACAAGCGGAACCTCAACGCCGCGCGCGATCGGGGAGACGCCCCCACTCCGGCTACGCCCCATCTGGGCAAAACCCGCCGAACCCGCCAAACTGATGCGCCCTGGGTTCGGAGCCATGCCATGTCCAGCGTCGAGTTCACGCCTTCCCTTCCCGTCGACGCCGCCGATCTCGCCCGGCTCGGCCAGATCGAGCGCAAACTGCTCTGGCTCTCGTCTTGGATGGTCCACCATGCCAATCACGTCCGGCCGAATCGCGACGGGCTCAAGGTCGGCGGCCATCAAGCCTCCTGCGCCTCGGTCACGGCGATCATGACCGCGCTCTATTTCGCGCTGCTCCGCCCCGAGGACCGGGTTGCGGTCAAACCGCATGCGGCGCCGGTGTTTCACGCCATCAACTATCTCTATGGCCGCCTGCCGGCGGAGCGGCTGACCAGCTTGCGCGCTTTCGGCGGCCTGCAGCCCTATCCGAGCCGGCTCAAGGACGGGCCCGAGGTCGATTTCTCCACCGGCTCGGTCGGGCTTGGCGTCGCGCTCACCAGCTTCACCGCCCTGATGCAGGATTATGTCGCCCAGCACGGTTTCGCCCGCCCCGGCTTTCGCCCCGGCCGTCAAATCGCCATCGCCGGCGACGCCGAACTCGACGAGGGCAATATCTATGAGGCGCTGCTCGAAGGCTGGAAGCACGACGTGCGCAATGTCTGGTGGGTCGTCGATTATAACCGCCAGAGCCTCGATTCGGTGGTGCCCGACCGTCTGTTCGGCCGCATCGAGGGCTTGTTCCGCGACATGGGCTGGAATGTCGTCACCCTCAAATATGGTCGCCACCTCGAGGCCGCGTTCGCCCGCCCTGGTGGCGAGGCGCTCCGGCGCTGGATCGATGATTGCCCGAACAGCCTCTATGCCGCGCTCACCTTCCAGGGCGGCGCTGCCTGGCGGCAGGCGGTACTCGCCGATCTCGGGCGCTCGCGCGAGGTGCGGGCGCTCATCGATCCGCTGAGCGACGAGGCCTTGGGCCAGTTGATGACCAATCTCGGCGGCCACGACATCGCCGCCCTGATCGAAACCTTCCATGCCGCCGCCGCCAGCGATCAGCCGACCTGTTTCATCGCTTACACGATCAAAGGGATGGGCTTGCCCTTTGCCGGCCACAAGGACAACCATGCCGGGCTCATGACCGGCGAGCAGATGGAGGAGTTCCGCGCCCGCATGGGGATCCGGCCCGGGCACGAACTCGACCCGTTCGAGGGGCTCGACGGCGATCCCGACGACCTCCGCCGCTTCATCGCAAGCCGCCCCTTCGCCCGCCCGCTCACGCCCGAGGGCAGGCGCCTCGCCGCGCCGCATCTCGCGGTGCCGCAAGCGGTGCCGCGCACCACCCGGCTTGCCGGCCGGCGGGTTTCCACCCAGGCCGGATTCGGCGAAATCCTCGCCGAAATCGGGCGCCTTCAGGGCGAATGGGCGGAGATCGGCCGACATATCGTGACCACCAGCCCCGATGTCACGGTCTCGACCAGCCTCGGCCCCTGGGTCAACCGCCGCGGCGTCTATGACCGGCATACCCGCAACGACGTGTTCCGTGACGCCAAGCTCGCCTCCGCCCAGCGCTGGGGCATGAGCCCCGAGGGGCAACATATCGAACTCGGGATCGCCGAGCAGAATCTGTTCCTTCTGCTCGGCGCCGCCGGGCTGCAAGGCGAACTCAACGGCGCCCGCATTCTGCCGATCGGCACGGTCTATGATCCGTTCGTCAATCGCGGCCTCGATGCCTTGATCTATGCTTGTTATCAGGATGCGCGGTTTCTCCTGGTCTCCACCCCGTCCGGCCTCACGCTTGCGCCCGAAGGCGGGCAGCACCAATCGATCAACACACCGCTGATCGGCATCGGCGCCGACAAGCTCGCGGCCTTCGAGCCAAGTCACGTCGATGAATTGGATATTTTGCTCCGCCATGCCTTCGCCCATATGCAAGCCCCGGACGGCTCGGCGGTCTGGCTCCGTCTTTCCACCCGCGCGCTGACGCAGCCGGCGCGCACCCTCGATCCCGCTTCGGTGATCGCCGGCGGCTATTGGGCGGTGGCGCCGGCGCCGGGGGCGCGCATCGCGCTCGCCTACCAAGGGCCGGTCGCGCCCGAGGCCGAGGCTGCCTTCGCCGAATTGCGCGAAGAAGAGCCGGGTGCCGGCCTGCTCGCCATCACCAGCGCTGATCGCCTGCATGCCGGCTGGCTCGCCGCCACCGCCGCCCGCCGCGACGGCGACCGTAGCGCCCGCGCGCATATCGAAACGCTGCTCGCGCCGCTCGCGCGCGATGCGGCGCTGGTCAGCGTGCTCGACGGCCATCCGGCGGCGCATGCCTGGCTCGGCGCGGTGCGCGGCCAGCGCGCCATCCCGCTCGGGGTTTCGCGTTTTGGCCAGGCCGGCGATATCCCCGATCTCTATCACGCTTACGGGCTCGACGTCGCCGCGATCTTGGATGCTTGCGCCCAGGCGCTACTCGGCTAACTTTTGAGAGGAATGACACCGATGGCAACGACGGAACGGCGTTTCGCCGGCGGCAAAATGCTGGCGCGGGTTACGGATGCTATCGGCACCGTGCTGTTCAACCAGCCGGAGAAGCACAACGCGATTTCGCTCGATATGTGGGACGGCCTCGCGGAGATTCTCGACGCCTTCGCCGCCGATCCCGCCATCCGCGTCGTCGTGCTGCGCGGCGCTGGGGAACGCGCTTTCGTCTCCGGCGCCGATATCAGCCAGTTCGATGCCGAGCGTAATGACGCCGAGGCGCAGATCCATTACGAACGCCGCACCCGCGCCGGGCGGGCGCGGCTGGCATCGTTCGACAAGCCTGTGATTGCCGCGGTTCGCGGCTTTTGCCTCGGCGGCGGGCTTGGGATCGCGCTCGCCGCCGATCTCCGTCTGGCCGCCAGCGACGCGGTATTCGGCATTCCCGCCGCCCGCCTCGGCTTGGCGTATAGCTTCGACATGACTCGCCAACTGGTCACAACCGTCGGCCCGGCAGCGGCGCGGATGCTTCTCTATAGCGGCGAGCGGATCGACGCGGCAGAGGCGATGCGCATCGGGCTGGTCAATCGCTCGGTCCCGGTTGCCGAATTCGAGGCCGCCCTGGCCGCGCTCGCCGAGCGGATCGCCGCCAACGCGCCGCTCTCCATCGCCGCCGCCAAGCGCGCCATCGCCGCCGCGCTCGCCGATCCCGAGGCGCGCGACGTCCCTGGCTTAGACTCAGCCATCAAGGCCTGCTTCGATAGCGCCGACTATCGCGAAGGACGCGCGGCGTTTCGCGAAAAACGCCCGCCGCGATTCACCGGCAGCTAAATAATGCAGGCAACTATAGGAAAAATTCTTCCTTTTCTGAAGAAAAAGAAGCAAAAAGACTTTTTTTCTGTTTTCTCAGTCCGGCATTTTATCTGGCGTACGCCGCGTCTGCGGCACAGATCAACGAAAAAAAGTTTTTTGGTTCTTTTTTTCAAAAAAGAACATTTTTTCTTGCCTTATGTCGCACCCTGACGACAGCTTTGAAATCGCCGCTCTCGCCGCAACGGGCGGGCAGCGCGTAGCGGGGGTGGATGAGGTCGGGCGTGGCCCGCTCGCCGGGCCGGTCGTCGCAGCGGCGGTGGTGTTCCCGAATGGCGTGCCGGCGGCGCTGGCGGCGCTGATCGCCGATTCGAAAACCCTCTCTCCGGCCCGGCGGGAGAAGGCGGCGGCCGCGCTCCGCGCCAGCCCGGCGGTGGAATTCGGCATCGGCGCCGCGTCGGTCGCCGAGATCGCGCGATACAATATTCTTGGCGCAAGTCTGCTCGCCATGCGTCGCGCCGTCCGCCACCTGCCGAGCCTCCCGGACGTCGCGCTGGTCGATGGCAACCGCGCCCCCGATCTCCCCTGCCCGGCGCGCCCGGTGGTTGGTGGTGACGCGCGTTCGCTCTCGATCGCCGCCGCCTCGATTCTCGCCAAAGTCCTGCGCGACCGGCTGATGACACGGCTCGCCGCCCGCTATCCCGAGTATGGTTTCGAGCGCCATGCCGGTTACCCGACCGCGTTTCATCGTGCCGCCCTTGCCCTGATCGGCCCCTGCCGCCATCATCGCCGCGGATTCGGCCCGCTGCGCTGATTCGCCCTGCCCGCCTCGTTTCCCAGCGACCATCGTAACCATTGACGCAGCGCGGTGTCGCGCGTCACCATGCCGTGAGCCATCGAGGAATTAATGCGAACCGTGGATCGCATCATCGAATTGCCGCTGGATCAGGTGTTGGTGGGCGACAGCGTCGCGATGATGCGTATGCTCCCGAGCCACTCGATGCACTGCGTGTTCGCCGACCCGCCTTACAATCTCCAGCTGCAAGGCGCCCTGCGACGACCCAATGATAGCCTGGTCGATGGGGTGGACGATGCCTGGGATCGGTTTGAGGACAACGCCGCTTACGATGCCTTCACCCGCGCCTGGCTCACGGAATGCCGCCGGCTGTTGCGCAAAGATGGCACGATTTGGGTGATCGGGACGTACCATAATATTTTCCGCCTCGGTGCCATTCTGCAGGATCTCGGCTTTTGGATCCTGAACGACGTGATATGGCGCAAAGCCAACCCGATGCCGAATTTTCGCGGCCGGCGCTTCACCAACGCGCACGAGACGCTGATCTGGGCGGCGCGGGGGCGGGAATCGCGTTACCGCTTCAATTATCAGGCGATGAAGGCGCTGAACGACGATCTGCAAATGCGCAGCGACTGGTTGATTCCGCTCTGCACCGGCCCCGAACGGCTGCGCAACGCGCATGGGATAAAGCTGCATCCGACACAAAAGCCCGAAGCGCTGCTGCACCGGGTGCTCCTTGCCAGTACCGGCGCGGGAGACATCGTGCTCGACCCTTTTCTCGGCACCGGCACGACGGCGGCGGTGGCGCGGCGGCTCGGCCGCCATTTCATCGGCATCGAGCGCCATCCCGCCTATGCCGAAGCGGCGATCGGGCGGGTGCGGGCGGTGCGGCCAGCGCCACCCGAGGGCATCGCCATCACGCCGTCACGACGCGAGACACGGCGGATCCCGTTCGGCAGCCTCGTCGAGCAAGGCGTGGTGCCGCCCGGCTCGCGCCTGCACAGCCGCAGCCGCACCGTCAGCGCGACGGTCGCGGCGGATGGCACCGTGCATGCCGGCGCGGTGCGCGGCTCGATCCATCGCGTCGGCGCGGTGCTGCAGAACGCGGCGAGCTGCAATGGCTGGACGTTCTGGCATATCGAGCGCGACGGCGCGCTGGTCCCGATCGATACGCTCCGCGCCGAGAGCGCAACGCCCGACGCCGCCCCATCGCTGCGGGCATGCGAGGACGCGACACCGGAGACCGGCGCGAAGGTCATCCCTATTCGCTAGAAACCCTGCCATGCGCCGGCCGACGCGACCAACTCATTTTTGACCCAAACCCCTCATACGATAGACCGGGTCGTTTCGATTGGATAAAGCTCTCTGCGTGGTATTGCGTCGCGCGGGATTAACCATATCCTCACGCTCGCCGGTATAAAGTCACCCGGTTATCCCGCCCCGAGTTGGAAGACGACCTTGGTTTCCCACCTCTCTCATCCACCGCTCCGTCCCGTCCGCGCCAGCATAACGCCGCTGGCGGATCGGGCGGAAAGCCGCAAGCTGGAGCACAATCTTCGTCAGGCGCTACTGCATGACGGGTTCAGCCTCGCCTTCCAGCCACGCTACCTGCTGTCGACGCGCCAGCCGATCGGCGCGGAGGCCCTGGTCCGCTGGCCGCATCGCAAGCGCGGGCTGATCTCGCCGGCCCTGTTCATACCCATCGCCGAGCAAAGCGGCCTGATCAACGATATCGGCGGCTGGGTCTTGCGCCAGGCGTGCCGGGAAGCCGCCGGCTGGCCGAGCCCGGCTGGGATTTCGGTCAATGTCTCGGCCCGGCAATTGATGGATGGCGTGCTGATCGATCAGGTGACGGAGGCGCTCGCACTCTCCTCGCTCGACCCGGAGCGGCTGGAACTCGAGGTCACGGAGACCGTCCTGCTCGATATCTGCCCCGATGTTCTCCTCACGCTCGCCGCTTTGAACGATATCGGCGTCGGGCTGGCGATCGATGATTTCGGCATCGGCTATACCAGCCTTGCGACACTCAAGCAGCTACCGTTCACGACGATCAAAATCGACCGCTCGATGATACGCTCGCTGCCGCGCGACCGCGAAGATGCCGCCATCGTCTGCTCGCTCATCGCGATTGCGCAGGCGCTCGGTCTTTCGGTGCTCGCGGAAGGGATCGAGACGCCGGAGCAGGAGAATTTCCTGATCGATGTCGGCTGCGAAAGCGGCCAGGGCTTTCTTTTCAGCCACGCCCTTTCGGCCGAGGCGATCGCCGCTTGCTTTACCCGCCCGGCCTGATCCGAGGGCGGCGGCGTCATCGCGGCGGCAGATGCAGGGCGAAAATCTCGTCGTCGCCGGCCGTCGGATAGCGGCGGCGGATTTCCGGGTCATGGCCGGGGATGACCCGCGCCGCATCGCCGGCAAGTTTGCGCGCCGCATGCCAGCCACGCGCCATCTCGCCGACATTGAAGACGATCGGGAACGGGTTTTCGCGTTCCATGTTGGCGTAGAAATGCGAGGCGTCGCTCGCCAGCACCACCGGCCCACGCGCGGTCTCGACGCGGACCATCTGCAAACCGTCGGTATGTCCGCCGACGCGATGCACGCTGACGCCGGGCGCGATCGCGCCCTCGCCATCATGGAAGCGCACCCGGTCGGCATAGAGCGCCCGCACCATGGCGACGACGTCCTCGACCTCGAAGGCCACGCGCAGGCACGAGAAACACATGTTCGCCCCGGTCGCGAAGGCCATTTCGCGCTCCTGGAGATGAAACAGCGCGTTCGGGAACAGGGCGAGATTGCCGGCATGGTCGTAATGGAGATGGGTGATGACGACATCGCGCACCGAAGCCGGATCGACCCCGAGGGCGGCGAGCCCCGCCGGCACCGGCCGGATCACTCGCCGCTTGCGCGCTTGCGCCATCTCCGGCGTGAAGCCGGTATCGACGATGATATCCTCCCCCCCGCTCCCCCCTGGCCGGCGGAGCAGCCAGAAAAAATAATCCATCGGCATCGGCTGATCATGCGGATCGGGCGGATGGAGAAAATTCTCCCGGGCCATGCGCTCTTGGGTCGCGTAACGCAGTGCGAAGACCTCCCACATCCTACCCTTCCTTCCCCGTCTCGGGCGCGCCGAGGGTTGCCCCCGCCAACTGCTCGGAAAGCCGGGCGAGCGCGGTGTGATCCTGCCCCGGGCCGAGCAGGGCCGCCGCACTCGCCCACATCTCCCGGCAAAGGGCCGCAAACGGGGTTGCGGTGCCGCTCGCGCGGCCGATTTCGAGGGCGATCGAAAGGTCTTTCACCATCAAATCGAGGCCGAAACCGGCATCGAACCGGCGCGAGAGCACGAACTGCTTGAATTTCTTCTGGGTGCTGTTGTTCATGCCGGTCGAGGCATTGAGCACATCGACCATCACCGCCGGATCGAGGCCGAATTTCTGCCCGACCAACAGCGCCTCGATGCCGATCAAAAAACCGCCGGCGGAGACCAGATTGTTGAGCGCCTTCATCGCCTGCCCGGCGCCGACGTCACCGCAATGATGAATGCTGGTCCCAAGCGCCCGCAGGATCGGCTCGGCGCGTGCGAGATCGGCGGCCGCGCCGCCGGTGAGAATGGCGAGTTCGCCACGCTCTGCCCGGGGCACACCGCCCGAGACCGGTGCGTCGATCAACGCAATCCCGCCCGCCGCCAATTCCCCGGCCAATGTTCGCGTCACCCCCGGCGCACCGGATGACATCTCGATCACCAGCGAGCCCGCCGCCAGCGCCGGCCGGATCGCAGCGATCACCGCGGCAACCTCGGCGCTGGTCGGCAGCATGGTGATAACGGCATCAGCCCCCGCGGCGGCGTCAGCAGCATCGCTGCCGGCACGGCCGCCGAGATCGCGCACGAACTGCGCCGCCCGGCCGGGCCGCGCATCGGCAACCGCAATCTCGAACCCAGCCTTGAGCAGATTGGCCGCCATCGGCCAGCCCATATTGCCAAGGCCGATGACCCCGATGCGCCGGGGCGGCGCCGTCATGCCTTCGTCGCCGGCAACGCGCCTTCCGCGACCAGCACCTCATGCGCCGCCTTGAACGCATCGAGCCCGGCCGGAATGCCGCAATAGACGGTGGCGTGGAGCAGCACTTCCTTGATCTCGTCCACGCTCACGCCATTGGCGAGCGCGCCCTTGACATGGAGCTTGATCTCCGGCGTCTTGCCGAGCGCGGTCAGCATGGCAAGGTTCAGCAGGCTTCGCGTCTTGCGCTCCAGCCCCGGCCGCGTCCAGGCGTAGCCCCAGCACCATTCGGTGGTGATGCGCTGAAACGCCATCATGAAATCATCGGCCTTGGCGATGCTGGCATCAACATAACTCGCGCCGAGCACGGCGCGCCGCACTTCCAAGCCCTTTTCGAACATCTCACTTTCCGCCATGGACCGAACCCTCCGTTTTTGACCGAGGCGGCAAGCTGCGCCTAGGGCGATTTATCTGTCAATCCGCCTCGGCGCGACGCACGGCGGCGGCTAGTGTCCATGACATTCGCTGGCGAATGTCTGAGAGGGGACTCTAACGGCTGGCGGCCACCGCGACCTTTTCGGCGAGCGTGCTCGGCGCCTCGGCAAGATGGTCGAAATGCCGGCGATAGGTGCCGAGCCCCTGGGTCTGCGAACGGAGATCGATGATCAGCCCGTGGAGTTCCGCCGCCGGCACCAGCGCCTCGACCTCGTCCCACCCCGGCCAGCCAGGTTTTTCGGCGTAACCCAAAATCCGCCCCCGTCGCGTGGACAAAAGACGCTGCGCGCTCGAGGTAAACTCGTTGGGGAGGATAATGGTCACATGGTCGATGGGCTCGAGCAGCACCGGATCGGCCTCGGCGAGCGCCTCCTGGATTGCCATCCTGGTTGCGGTCTTGAACGCCATGTCCGAGCTATCGACGGTGTGAAACCCGCCATCGACGAGCGTCACCGCGATATCGACCACCGGATAGCCGAACACGCCCTTGGCGAGCGTTGCCTCTGCCGCCTCGGCGACCGCTGGGATGAATTGCCGCGGCACCGCGCCGCCGACGATCTTGTCGATGAACGAAAACCCCTCACCGCGCCCGCGTGGCGCGATCTCCAGCGTCACGTCGGCGAACTGCCCGTGGCCGCCGGTCTGGCGCTTGAAGCGGGCATGGCGACGGGCGGGGCGGCGGATGGTCTCTTTGAATGCGACCCGCGGCCGATGTGTCGCAAGCCGCAGATGATAGGCCTTGGCGAGCCGCTCCAGCACCGCGTTTAGATGGATTTCGCCTTGCCCCTGCAGCACGGTCTCGCCGGTTTCGGGGCTTTGTGCGATCGTGAGCGCCGGATCCTCCTCGGCAATCTTCTGCAGGGCGCTCGAGAGTTTGACGTCGTCCTTGCGATCCTCGGTGGTGATCGCAAGCCCATGCACGGGCGCTGGCGGCGATGGCCAGGGGAGCGGCGCGGCGCCATCATCGGGGCTAAGCACGCTGCCCGTCATCGCCCCTTCGAGCCGGCCGAGCGCGACCAGCGCCCCCGGGCCGGCCGCCGCGACTTTCTGCATCTCATCGCCGACAAAGCGCTGAACGCCGCCGACCCGCCCGCCGGCCAGCGTCATGCCGTCACGCACCTCGCCGCGCCAGATACGCACGAGTGAGAGTTTGCCAGCATGCCCAGCATGGAGCGTCTTGAACACCTGCGCCAACGCCGCTCCTTCCGCGGCAACGCCGCGCCGGCGCGCGCTATCAAGGGCAGATGGGGCGTCATGGCGAAGCGCTTTCCACAGCCGCCGCACCCCTTGGCGGCGCTCGGCGGCGCCGAACAGCACCTCGGCGATGGCGCCGGCACGCTGGTCGCGGCGCAACTGCTCGAACACTTCCTCCGGCGTCGGCACGACGTCCTCGAGCAGTTTTTCGAGCAAAGCGTCATCATGATCGGCCAACGCCTCGAGCAAGCCGGTCCGCGCCTCCTGCTCGCGCGGGACGATCTCGGAGGGCATCGCGATCAGTTCCGAAGCCGCGCCCTCGCGATAGCGCCAGGCGCGCTCGCTCGCGACGTCGACATAGCCGGTGATCTGCTCGCCGGCCCGGATCGGCACCTCGCGCAGCACCAGCGGCCGCTGGCTCAAGGCTTGCAGGGCCGCCAGCGTGTCACGCATCCGGCCGGTAAATCCATCGATCCGGTTGATGAACACCAGATACGGCAGCTCGGCGTCGGCCAGCGCCCGAAAATAAGGCGCGCAGGCGAGCGCCCGGGCGGGATCGGGATCAGCGACCAGCACCGCGAAATCCGCCACCGCCAGCGCCGCCTCGGTCTCGTGGAAAAATTCGATGGAACCGGGGCAATCGAGCAGCGACCAGGATTCGCCGAGATAGGTCGCGCCGCCGAGCTGCAATCCCACCCCGCGCGCCCCGCGTGCCCGCCGCGGCGGCGCCCCAGCGAGGTCCAGCAGTGCTTCGAACAGCGCCGTCTTGCCCACCCCGAACGGGCCGATCAACGCACATGAGCGGGAAACCGTCTCGTCGGACATCGCTCACCCCCTCGAAAAAAAGTCTTCTCGCAAAACTCTTTCGGTGATCCTCCGCCTTTTCCTGCCCCGCGCGCAAGCCCCTCGCGCGCTCTTGCCCTAGCCGCCACCGGCCGCCATTGTCGCGCTCGTTGGATAAAGAGGAGACGTCATGCGCCGCTACAAAATCGCCGCCATTCCCGCCGACGGCATCGGCCCGGAAGTGATCCATGCCGGGCTTGAGGTGCTGGCGGCGCTCGCCGCCCGTGATGGCGGCTTCGCCCTCGATGTCGAGACGCTCGATTGGGGCTCGGCGCGCTATCGCCAGTGCGGCGCCTTGATGCCGGATGACGGGCTCGCGCGGCTTCGCGACAAGGACGCGATCTATTTCGGCGCCGTCGGCGCGCCCGACGTGCCGGATCACATCACCCTCTGGGGTCTCAGGCTGCCGATCTGCCAGGGCTTCGATCAGTACGCCAATGTCCGCCCGACCCGCATCCTCCCCGGCGTCAAAAGCCCGCTCGTCGGGATTGGCCCAGACGATCTCGACTGGGTGATCGTGCGCGAGAATTCCGAGGGCGAATATGCCGGCAATGGCGGGCGTACGCATCGGGGGCTGCCTGAGGAGGTCGGGACCGAGGTTGCGATCTTCACCCGCGTCGGTGTCACCCGCATCATGCGCTTTGCCTTTCGCCTCGCCGCCGCGCGCCCGCGCAAGCATCTGACGGTGGTGACGAAATCCAACGCGCAGCGTTTCGGCATGGTGATGTGGGACGAAATCGCCGCCGAAATCGCCGCGGAATTTCCCGACGTCACCTGGGACAAGGAATTGGTGGACGCGATGACGACGCGCATGGTCCGCCGCCCGGCCTCGATCGATACCGTCGTCGCAACCAACCTCCACGCCGATATCCTTTCTGACCTCGCAGCGGCGCTGGCCGGCTCGCTCGGCATCGCGCCGACCGGCAATATCGACCCCGAGCGGCGCTTCCCCTCGATGTTCGAGCCGATCCACGGCTCGGCTTTCGATATCACCGGGAAAGGGATCGCAAACCCGGTCGGCAGTTTCTGGAGTGCTGCGATGATGCTTGAGCATCTCGGCGAGAGCGGTGCCGCGAGAGCGCTGATGGTCGCGGTGGAGCAGGTCACCGCTGCCGGGATCGTCACCCCCGATCTCGGCGGCAAGGCGACGACGAAGGAGGTCACCAAAGCGGTGTGCTCTGCGATCGCCGGCGGCAACACCGCTTAATCTTTGGCCCCGGCTCTCCCTTCGATCGTTTGTAACGACCGACGGGCGACATGAATGGCGTTAGCGCTGGCGAGAGGCTCAGCGGAGCGTGATGGTGACAACGTCACGCACATCGCGCCCGCCACGGTGATCGCCGGGCACGATCAGGCGCCTATGGCCCGCGCCGAGCGCCGTGCCATTCATCCGCTCGGCGAGCAGCACCGATTTTCCCTCGAATTCGGGCGAGATTTCGCCGAGCGCGAGCGCCGCCCGATAGCCGTCGCGGCCAGTGACGATGACGACATGCCCGACCTGCTCGCGCGGCGTCATCCCGGCCAGGGCGCCGCTTTGGTCCAAAACCGCCCACAGCAGCGGGCCATCGAAGACCGCGTGTTGCGCGCCGTGGTTGGTGTCGAAAGCGATCTCCGCCGTCTTCGTCGCAAGCGCGGCGATCGTCGCTTCGCTGACGGCGATGCTTTTGCCAGCGGCAGTCTCGATGGTCAGGCCATTTGGGGTAAGGGCGGCGGGATCATCGGCCAAGGTTCGGTGCGCGCTCACGGCCGCGAACAGGAGGACGAGTAAAATCGGCGCCCGGCGCGTCATCGGTAAGATCATCGGCTTTTGCCCGCTCTCTTTCGCCTGCCGCGCCAGCCGCTACGGCACCGCGGTCAAGTGGTTGGCGTAAATCTTGCGCAACGTCACTTTCGAGAGCTTGCCGGTCGCGGTATGCGGCAATTCCTCGACGAAGATGACATCGTCAGGGAGCCACCAGCGCGCCACCTTGTCGGCGAGGAAAGCAAGTATCGCCGGCTTATCGAGCGCCGCCCCCTCCTTCCTGCGGATCAGCAGCAGGGGGCGCTCTACCCATTTCGGATGGGCAACGCCGATCGCCGCCGCCTCCAAGACGTCAGGATGGGCGACGGCGGCGTTTTCCAGCTCGATCGAAGAAATCCACTCGCCGCCGGATTTGATGATATCCTTCGCGCGATCCGTGAGGGTGACATAGCCATCTTCGTCCATGGTCGCGACGTCGCCGGTGTTGAACCAGTTATCGGCATCGAGCACGACGCCGCCCTCGCCCTTGAAATATCCCGCCGTCACCCACGGGCCACGCACCATCAGCGCCCCGACCGAACGGCCATCGCGCGGCAATGGCCGCCCTTCGGGATCGACGACGCGGACCTCGACGCCATAGACCGGCCGCCCCTGTTTCGCCTGAATGTCATAGCGCGCCTCGCGGTCGAGGCCGAGATGCTTGGGCAGAAGCCGGCCCAGCGTCGCGATCGGGCTGGTTTCGGTCATGCCCCAGGCATGCAGGAGAAAGGCGCCGAACTCCTCATCGAAGCGCTTGATCAGCGCCCGCGGCGCCGCCGAACCGCCACAGAGAACGCGATCGAGGCGGATCGTCGTGAGATCGAGGGCGGCGCGCTGACGATCGATGTAATCGAAAAATCCGAACCACACCGTTGGCACGCCGGCGGCGAAGGTACAACGCTCGGTCTGCATGAGCGAGAACAGGCTGGCGCCATCGAGGCGTGGCCCCGGCAACACCAGCTTGGCCCCGACCATGGCGGCGGCGAATGGAAGGCCCCAGGCATTGGCATGAAAGAGCGGCACCACCAGAAGCCCGCTATCGAGACAGGAGATCGCAAGACCATCCGCCGCCGCGACGCAGAAGGAATGGAGCAGCAACGCGCGATGGCTATAGAGCACCCCTTTGGGATTACCGGTCGTGCCGGACGTGTAACAAAGTATGGCTGCAGCGTGTTCATCGAGGTTTGGCCAGGGATGGGCCTCGCTCTCGCCAGCCAGGAGTTCCTCATAGCAGAGCAGGTTGGGGATGGGAAGGCTCGGCATATGGGCGCGATCGGTGAGCGCGACGCAGCCACGGAGCGCGGGGATTTTCGGGGCGAGTTCGGCGATCAACTCGGCGAAGCTGAGATCGAAGAAGACATAGCCGTCCTCGGCATGGCGCAGCATGTAGTCGATCTGCGGCAGGAAAAGGCGTGGATTGACGGTATGCAGCACGGCACCGATGCCGGTCACCCCGAAATAGAGTTCGAGATGGCGCGACGTGTTCCACGCGAGCGTTGCGACGCGATCGCCCTCACCGACGCCCAACCGCTTGAGTGCGCCGGCGAGCTTTCCGGCGCGCGCCGCGACCTCGCCCCAACCCGTGCGCGTGATCGGCCCTTCAACGCTTTGGCTGACGATCTCGGCACCGGCATGGTTCGCCGCCGCATGGCTGATCAGCGACGACAAGAGCAGCGGTGTCTGCTGCATCAATCCCTGCATCGTTTCCCTCCCCTCCAACCCGGGTCCGCGCCCCGGCCGCCGCGTTTTTCGCGATGTTACACGAGGACAGACACGATCGGCAGATTTTTTTGGCCGCTCAGCTCCGCTGCGGCGTGACCGCGAAGCTGCGCTTGAACACCGCTTTTGCCGTGTCCTCTACCGTCACCTGCAGCTCTCCGGGGCCGTCAGGAATGAAGGCGAAGGTCAGCGCCGGATCCTCGCTCAGCGAGATATCGGCGTCGAAATCGAACACCAACCGATCATTATAGGTGACATGGATGGTTTGGATGTAACGCGCCGGAATATAATTCCGGGTCAGTTGATCCATCTGCATGCCGTTATTGTTGGGATGGCGGATCAGGAGCTCGGCGAGTTCCGGCTGGCCGGGAACGGGATCGCCGGTGAGCGTGAGCTTCATCCGCCCGATCTCGCGGAGCGCGAGCGCCTGATCGCTGCCCGCCGGCGCCGAGCAGCCGCCCGCCGCCTTGACGAAACGCTCGGTCGCGAACAATTCGCCATCGGTCGTCTCAGCGACCGCATGCATCAGCGTGTATTGCTCGACCCGGACACGGGTTTTGAGCAGATGGGGGTCGATCGCCGGGCCGAAATGAAACGTGCCGGCGAGCGGTGACGGATTGCCATCCACCAGCAGATAGACCGCCTTGACGGGTTTGGCACCGCTCAGCGTGATCGCGACCGGCACCAGCGCCGCATCCATCGCGCGCGTCGGGGCTTCGAGCGCGATCACACCGGTGCCGTCATGCAGCACCCGGTCGCCAAACACAACATGGCGGAGATTGTCCCAGCGTGCTGCCCGCGCCGCCTCGTCCTCGGCGGCGCGGGCCGGCAGCGCAGCCAACAGGAACAACCCGAGAGCCAGAAGATATTTCATGACGTCGCACTCCCGATTTTCGCCTAAAAGCGCATCTGCGGGGGAAAAGTATGTTCTTTTTTGAAAAAAAAAGAACCAAAAAACTTTTGTCCGTTCGGGGAGTCACTCCCACTCCAGTTCCTTATAGGCTTCGATGACGTTGCGGCCATTGTACTCATCGAACAGGCGCCATTTGTCGCGCTCGGACCGCACCGCCATGCGGCTTGCGGCGTCGATATCAACGCCTTTGATGATAAGGGCGCGAACCTCGCGCGCAAGGGTCGCGAGATAGCGCTCCTCGTCCGCCGCCGCCGCTGGCCAGGCAACGGAAACCGGGCCGTGCCCCGGCACCGCCCGCGCCGCCGCCCGCGTCTTGAGCGCGGCAAGCGCCGCCTGCCAGCCCGTGAGGCTGCCATCGAGCACCGGAATACGCCCGACAAAAAGCAGGTCTCCGGCCCAAAGCGTTCCGGTCGCGGCATCGAACAGAGTGAGATCGCAATCGGTATGGGCCGGCTCATGGGCGGTGATTTCAAGGACGCGGCCGCCGAGATCAATCACCTGCCGGTCCGCAACCACGAGCGTCGGCGCCAGCGCGTCACCTGCCGCCTCCGGGCCGAGCAGATCCGTAAGCCGCTGGCGATAAAACGCCTGCCGCGCCGCTAACGCCGCCGGCAGCCTCGTATGCCCGAGCACCACCGGGCGATCCTCAGCGAAGGCGCTCGCGCCAAAAATGTGATCGAGATGAATATGGGTTTCGATCACATAACGGATCGGCCGCTCGGTCCGGGCGCGAATGGCAGCGCGCAGACGCAGGCCGTCAATGCCGCTGCCGCCGGGATCGATCACCGCGACCGCATCATTTCCGATCACGAAGCCGATATTGGCAATGGCATCGGCATTTGCCGCCGTCGCGTCGGCATCTTCGCCGCGGCGGACGAAAATCCCGGGCGCGACCTCGGCCATCGCGAAAGCCAGGGCCGCGGCAAAGCCAGGCGCAGCGCCGGCCGCCGCCACCAGCGCGGCACTCGCGAGCAGCCGGCGGCGGGTCAGACGGGGCGGACAACAGGGACAAAACATCGCGGAACCTTGGCGAGAAACGGCGACCCGTAAACGAGACAGTATCACGCCTCCCCGCCCATTCGGCCAGGGTTAGGCGACGGGCCGCGGCAAAGGTTAATTTTTCTTCGTCAATTGCGCTTCATCTGGTAAAATTTACTAGGAATTCATCATCAAACGGGGTATGTCTCTTTTTATGAGAACATTATCCGTTTTGAAACTGCAGGTTAAATGACCTCTGCGTGGAACAACCTGTCGGGTGGTGTATGGGGCGTTGGGGCCAACTGGGCGCCGGCATCCGTGCCCGGTTCCACAACCGATGCGATCATTGATCTTTCCGGCGACTATGCCGTCGCCGTGCAACAAACGGCGACGCTGGCCGATCTCACCCTCGCCGACAGCGGCGCGACCCTTCTCGTCGAGCCCGTCGCACCGCTCAATGGCGTCACCCTTGCTGTTACCGGCGGCCTCGATCTCGCCGCCGGCACCCTGGCGCTGGCGGGTGGCGAGACGATGCTTTCGAGCGGCTTTGCCGCTCCCCTCCCCGGGCTTCCCGCAACCACCATCATCACCCCGGCGGTGCTCGCTCTCGGTGGCGGCATCAACGCTGACGGCGGTGCGATCACCGCCAATTTCGCGGTGATCGAGACGACGGCGAGCCAGAGTTTCACGGGGGCCACGCTTACCCTCGGCGAGCAGACGACGCTCGCGGCGGCCACCGGCACGCTGACCCTCAACGGACCGATCACCGTCAATGGCAGCGGCGACGCCCTGAGCGGAGCAATGGTGAATGACGGCACGCTGATCTTCGCGAGCCCGGACACGGTGAGCCTCAATCCCGATGGCCGCGCGGCTTTCACCAATAACGGCACGATCGCGGTGACCGCGGGTCAGGTGGTCGGCAATTTTCAGACTTTCACCAACGCCGGCGAGATCGATCTCGGCGGCGGTTTTACCCTCACCGCCAGTGATGGCGCGACGAATACCGGCAGCATTGCGATCGCGCACGGGACGACGCTGGCGCTCGATCTCGGAGCGCCGCCGCTCGGCTTCGGTGCGATCGACAACCACGGCGAGATGCGGATCGATGGCGCCATTGCGCTCGCCGGCGGCACGCTGGCGCTCGCCGCCGGAAGCACCGCCGACCTCACCGGCACCATCGCCGATGGCACGATTGCTAATAACGGCGGTCTCATCATCGCGGGCGGAACGTTCGACGGCGTCACCTATATCGGCACCCTCGCGCTCGCTTCGCTTGGCGCCGGCGCGCCGGTGACGCTCGCGGTCAGAGACGGGCTGGTCGTCACTGGCGGGTCGCTCGCGATCGGCGCCGATACGCTGCACCTGCTCGACAGCGAAACCCTCACCCCGTCCGCGCTCAGCCTCGCCGGCGGCACGCTCGCCGGGCCGGCGGGCGGCACGCTGACGCTTGGCGCCGGCGAGACCACGACCACGACAGAGGACAGCGCGATCACCGCCGGCCATGTCGTCAACGCCGGCACCCTCGTCGTTGCCGCCGGCACCCTCACCGTCACCGCGGACAACTTCGCCAATGCCGGCAGCATCATCGTCGATGCCGGCGCGACGCTCGATCTGGTTTTGCCCGCCGATGCGCCGGCGCCGCAACTCGGTGCGACCAGCGGCCCCGGCGCGATCGAGATCGACCCGCCCGGTGTGACGCCGACCCTGTTCGTCGCCGACTCGCCGCCGCCAGCCTGTTTTCTCGCCGGCACCCGCATCGCAACCGAGAACGGCGAGGTCGCTGTCGAGACCCTCCGCCCCGGCATGCGGGTGCGCACGGCTTCGGGAGCCCTGGCGCCGATCATCTGGATCGGCCAGCGCCGCGTCGATTGCAACCGGCATCTCCGGCCCGAGTTGGTGCAGCCGGTTCGCATCCTCGCCGGTGCCTTCGCCCCCGGCATCCCCCATCGCGATCTCTGCCTTTCGCCCGACCATGCCGTCGCCATCACCGCGCCAGGGACACGGAACCGGCTTTTGGTGCCGGTGAAATGCCTGCTCAATGGCGCGACCATCGTCCAGGAGGACGCGGCGCGCGCGTGGTATTTTCATGTCGAATTGCCCCGTCACGATATACTCCTCGCCGAGGGGCTGACGGTGGAAAGCTATCTCGATACCGGCAATCGCGGCGGCTTCGCCAATGGCGGTGTGCTTACCACCCTTTATCCGGATTTCACCCCGCTCACCGGCTGGGAGAATGCCTGCGCGCCGCTCTGTCTCGGCGGCGAGGCGGTGACGCGGATGCGGCGGCGACTCGTCGCTCGCGCCGAAATTCTCGGCTGGCGGCGCGAGACCGACGCCGATCTCCATCTTCGCCTCGGCCGCGCGACGCTTCGCCCCGCCGCAACGCACGGCACGCGGCATCGCTTTCTCCTGCCGGCGAGCGCCCGGGCGAGCGGGCAGGAAACCCTCGAGATCCTGTCGCGGAGCGGCGTGCCGGCCGAGCCCGAGCCGGCGCGGCTCGATTACCGGCGTCTCGGCGTCTGTCTCGGCGCCATTATCTGTGACGGCCGGCCGCTGCCGCTCGATGGTCCGGCGATCGGTGCGGGGTTTCATGCCCTTGAGCAGGATGACACGAGGCAGTGGCGCTGGACGGACGGCGCGGCCCGGCTCGTGCTGCCGGCGCGGCCGCGCCCTGCGGTCTTGGACCTCGTCGTGCTCGAGGCCGAGCCGGGATTCCGCCCGCCGGCGTCGCGCCGTGTTCATCAGAGATTAAGCGATTCCGGCGATGATGTCGCGACAGCGCCCCAGAACGGGGCGCGGGCAAGGCCGGGCCGGGCGGTTTGGCTGCGCGGGTAACCGCAAAAGTGGCGGCTGCCGGCGCAGATCTCCAAGCCTCCCGTCGGCGTCAATCGGGAGGCCGCAGAACGGCGCATGTCGAACCTGATCCTGGAATTGCGGCAAGGCGAGATGATGATCGTCAACGGCGCCGCCATCCGATTTCGCAACAAAACCCGCATCGAACTCGCGGCGCGCGCGCGCTTTCTGTTCGGCAAGCAGATCATGGCGCCGCATGAAGCCAATTCCCCGGCGCGGCGCGTCTATTTCGCTTTGCAAACCGCTTATATCGGCACCGAGGAGGAGCGTCTGCAGGGGCTCGCCGAGGCCAAGCTGCTGATCGAGGCGTTCAAGGAGGCCACCACCTCGCAACTCGCGCGCGAAATCCTCGACCGCGCTCTCATGGCCGCCGAGGCCGATGATTGCTACCAGGCGCTGCGTCTTGCCCGCCGCATCATCCGCCACGAGGACGCGGTGCTGGGTGCCCCCGCGCGGGAATAGTTTTTCCACGGCGCGCAAGCGCCTCTTGTCGCCGCCGCCTGACATCCCCAATGATCAGGCGTCGAGAAAGGAGGATTGCTATGCCGTGGTTGAGGCGATTGATGGCGGCAATGATGATGATTTCCGTTTTGCCGGCGCTCGCGGAGGAGGGATCCACGTCGACGCCTGGGGCGACCACCGCACCCACTCGGACCGAGATTTTTCAGTCCGGCCATAGCCAGACGGTGATCGATCAGGATCAGCTCAGCAAGGTCGGGCCGATGGCGAGCCCGGCCCAGGGGATGGTGTTTACCCCTGGCGGCCGCGCGACCTCGCCCGGGCTGATCGGCGGGCCGGGCGGGCGGGTCATGCTGGATGGTCTCGGCGCCGGCGGTCGGTGAGCCGCAGCGGACCCGCCGGCGTCAGGGCCGCGCGAGACGGTAGCGAACGAGGCCGAGGCCGACGATCGCGCTTGCCAGCGCGGCCAGCGAGGTGGGTTCGGGAATGCCGACTGCGTTCGTCGTCGTCGTTGCCGGCAGGAATTGCAGCAGCGGCTCGCTGAAAATGTCGCTATGGGCGTCTTCTCCTGGCGTCGAGGTTAATTGGTCAAAATAAAAAGGTGAGAGAGACGTGCCAGCGGGGTTGAAGCTTACCGGCCCGGCAGTAAGAGGGGGGGCGACGACATTCATGGCGCCGAGATGGGAAAAATCGAGAAAATAGGCTTTTCCGGCGGCAAGCGTGATCGGGGAGGCGAAATTGCCGCTAACCCAGACGCCGGGGCTTTGATTGGCGGTCAGCGAGAAACTCCCGAGCAAATAACCACCCGCCGAAGGCAGCGCGTCATAGAGCCCGACAACGACAGTATGCGGCGTGGTGCCAAACACCGCGAAGCTGGTGGCGATGCCGGCGAGGTCAAAGCTTGCCGTCGGGGTGTAGAACCAGCCGCCATCGGACGGCCCCCAGATGAAATTCGGGTCGGCGGTGAGGCCGACATTGAAACTGGTGATCGATGCGGCCCGTGGCGACACCGCTAGCGTCAAAAGCACCGGGGCCGCGAGTGCCAGTGTCACGAGTGCGCCGCGCCAGTCTTTGGGGCTTTTGGCATCAAAAGTAGATTTATAGCTCATTACACATGCCCTTGGTTGTAAGATATACCAAATGATAATAATTTCGGTTGCAGATTTTGCAAGATCATGCCTCTGACGATCTGTCGCCCATGAGTGACAAAAATGCGGCAAGCCCACGCAAGCTCGAGGCGTGGCTGGAGCCGGTCGCGGATTTCGCGGCACTCGGGGCACATTGGCGAAGCTTCGAGGCGGCGGCGGCGGGATCGTTTTTTCAAAGCTGGACCTGGACCGGCTGCCTCGCGGAAGTGCGGTTTGCCGATCCGTGGCGGCTCCGGGTGACGGCGGACGGGCGGGAGATCGCCCTCGGCCTCTTCAATCGCCGCCGCGCCTGGTGGGGGGGCGCGCGGCTGTTCCTCGGCGAGAGCGGCGACCCGCGCTGGGACGCCCTTTTCATCGAGGAGAACGGGCTGCTGCTGGCGCGCGAGGCGATGGCCGATACGGACGCGATCGCCGCCGGCCTTGCGGCGCTCGGTCGGCGACGCGTGGTGTTGAGCGGCGTCGACGCGTCGCATCTCAGAGCCGTGGCGCGCTGCGGCGGGCGGGTGCGTGAGACGCGAGATGCGCCTTTCGTCGATCTCGTCGCGGCGCGGCAGCGTGAGGGGGGATTTCTCGCCGGGCGCAGCGCCAATACCCGCTACCAGTTGCGTCGCTCGGCGCGGAGTTACGCGGCGCGGGGGGATTTGCGCCTGCGCCGCGCTGCCGACGTCGCCGAGGCCGAGGCGTTTCTCGACGCGCTCGCCGTCTTGCATCAGCGGAGTTGGATCGGGCGTGGCAAGCCCGGCGCCTTCGCCAATCCGCGTTTTCTACGCTTTCACCGGGAATTGATCGCGCGCGGCCATCCCCGCGGCGAGATCGATCTGCTCCGCGTCACGGCAGGTGAGGAGGTTCTTGGCTACCTTTACAATTTTGTCTGGCGCGGCTCTGTTGCCGCCTATCAGAGCGGCTTCGACTTCGCCGCCGCCGGGCCGCATGAAAAGCCCGGCCTCACCGCCCATCACCTGGCGATCGAGCATTACGCCGCCCTCGGCGCGGCGCGTTATGATTTTCTGGCCGGCGCGGCGCGCTACAAGACCAGCCTCGCCGACGCGGCACGGCCGATGCATTGGCTGGTGATCGGCGGATGGCGGTGTCGGAAAACTTAACACTCCTGCGCTTTGCTGCATTTCACGCATATCAACGATCTGAAAAGCGGGAAACTTCCACTCTGGCGCGATTTTTGCTTAACTCCAGCGCACGCGCGTGCTCGCTCAGTCTTTCTGCGTCTCTCTTGAGGCTTTATGTTTCTGTCGGTTCTGCTCGGCCTTGGGGTCCGATGTTCCGGCGGTCGCATGTGTGCCGAGGGTGCCGCACGAGGGTCCACCCGCCGCGGCGTGCATGGCGCCAGCACGCGAAAGTCTGGCTGCACGATCGGAGGACGTAAAATGGCCTTACGGCAAAGAGCAAAACTCGGGTGGCTCGCCGGCACTGCGATGTTGATTCTGGCTCAGCCCGCTTGGGCTGGACTGACCCTGAGCTTCAGCGAAGTCGATTCCGGCGGCGGCACCGCAACGGCCACCGATACCGTGGGCAATGGCGGGCTGACCGCCACGGGCATACCGGGCACGTATGCTTTTTCCTTCTACGGCAACGCTTACTTGCTCGCGGGCACGCTTTCGACCGAAACCGGCACCATCGGGCCGCAAACCGCGCTGCCGGGATTCGCGCTGACGACGAGCAATTTTTTCTATAGT
>NZ_JBMFWJ010000007.1:5637-33642 GCF_049965395.1 Acidibrevibacterium sp. | reverse complement strand
GCCGCAAACCGCGCTGCCGGGATTCGCGCTGACGACGAGCAATTTTTTCTATAGTGACGGTTTTTTCTATAGTGACGGTGCCGGCACCCTGACCATTACTGTCAGCGATACCGGGCTTTCGCTGCCCAGTTGGACCAGCCCGGTCATCGGCACGGTCGCGGGCCAAAACGGCGGCGCCATCACCCAGGTTACGACGACCTTCTCGACCAGCAGCGACAATGGCATAAGCTATAGCCCGATCGGCACGGCGCTCGGTTTCTCTCCGCCCTCGAGCAGCTTTGGCGGCGTCACGAGCGGCAGCGGCGTTGGCCTCGACGCGCTGCAAGCCACCATTACCATCATGACCGCTGACGGGTTTTCGGACAATGATCTTTCCCTCTCCGAAACCAACCCGGTGCCGGAACCGGCGTCGCTTGCCCTGCTTGGCGCCGGCCTCGCCGGTCTGGTTTTCGCCCGCCGCCGGCGCGTCACCGCTGTTCGATCGTCGGAAAACTGAACACTCGCTTCCCAGCGATGCCTGATTTTATATTAATTGATTGAATTTATTATGTTTTATCTTTTGGCATGGTTCCTGCTTATTACGTAGGCGCTTAAGACAGGCTTAACCTTTCGACGAAGGATCGCCACGAAATGAAAACCAAACTCCTCACCACCGCCGCCTTCCTCGGCCTCGCCGCGGCGGCGCTGGCCATCGCCCCGGGCAGCGCCCAGGCGACAGCATTGAACGGCACAGCAACGGTCAATACCAATGTCGTATCCTCGGTCGGCAATCCGACGCTTGCCTATGGCATCACCCTCAAGACCTCTAGCGACAGCTTCGGCGGTGCCACTGGCACCTATGCTTCCATCGCTGGCGAGACCATCAGCCCTTTCAACATCACGCTGACGGATGGCAGCACGGTCAGCTTTACCGATAGTGAGGGCGATAGCTTCACTGGGACTGTTATGTCCGTCTCCCCCACCGCCACGACGACTGGAACGGGGTCGAACAGCTATGCGCTTTCGACCTACATTGAAGGCACCTTGACGCCGAGCACGACGGGCGCCTTGGCCAGCTACCTTCCCGTCAGCCCGAATAATGCCAGCCTTACCATGAGCTTCAACGAGACGGCTTCGAATACCGGGGGCGGCAATTCCTACTCCGGCAGCGGCACCCTCGCCTCGCCGCCGCAGTCCAACAATGTCCCCGAGCCGGCTTCGCTCGCACTGCTGGGCAGCGGCCTTGTCGGCCTCGGCCTCGCCCGTCGTCGGCGCAACAAGGCCTGAGTGTCGGAAAACTGAACATCCGATGTCCCCGAGGGATCGATCCCTCGGGGGTGACTTTGTAGCCGAGGCGCCTGGATTGGTGTAACATTGCCCTCGGAGGCGATCCGCAATGGCCGGCAGGATCTCCTGCCGGCCATTTTCGTGATGCCGCCATTTCCCATCGGGAGACCGAGATGACGCTCACCCTCCGCCCCCTCAGCCCGGAGGCCTTTGCCCCTTTTGGCACCGTGACCCGGCTCACGCCCGGCGCCGAGCCGATCCGGCTGGTCACGGAGATCGAGAATGCGCGGGCGGCAGCGCGGCTGCATGTCGATTTCACCACCGCGGCCCCGAGCCCGCTGCCGCTCGCAGCCAAGCTGTTTGAGCGCCATCCCGCCAATTCGCAGAGCTTCATCCCGCTGGCCGCGGCGCGCATGCTGGTCCTCGTCGCCCCCGCCGATGCCTCCGGCGCCCCCGATCTCGCGGCCGTGCAAGCCTTCGCCGCCGCCGGCGACCAGGCCGTCACCTATCGCCGCGGGGTTTGGCACCACCCGCTCACCGCGCTCGACGCACCGGGATTTTTCGCGATCCTGACCTTCCGCGCCGGCGATGACGGCGACACCGTGCTCTTTCCTCTGGCCGCACCGCTGACCCTCGCCGCCTGACACCCTCGGCTGGCCGGCTCAAGACACGCCGGAAGCGATCGCCTGGCGTTCAGTGTCCTTGATGTCGCGGAACGAAAGATCGGGGGCGTGCTCGGCCGTGCGGCGGAGCATGAAGGCAGAGGTCGCGAGAAACACCGGATCGCCATCGATATCTTCGGCGATGGCGCCCCGCTCGCGAGCCATGAAGGCGGCGAGCGCGGCCGGCGGGCCGCTCAGCCAGCGCGCCAGCGCAAATGGCGAGGGATCGAAGCCGATGGCAACGCCATATTCGGCGGCAAGCCGCGCTTGCAGCACATCGAGCTGCAACGCGCCGACGACGCCAACCAGCGGCGGCGAACCGTCGAGCGGGCGGAATACCTGCACCACCCCCTCTTCGGCGAGTTCGGGCAGCGCCTGACGCAGCTTCTTCGCCTTCATCGCATCATCGAGCCGCACGCGGCGCAGAATTTCTGGCGCAAACGCCGGCACCCCGAGGAAACGCAGCGTCTCACCCTCGGTGAGCGTGTCACCGATGCGCAGGCCCCCGTGATTGGGAATGCCGACGACATCGCCGGCATAGGCCTCCTCGGCCAGCGCCCGGTCGCGCGCGAAGAAGAATTGCGGCGCGGTGAGCGGAAGGCTGCGCCCGGTCCGCACCTGGCGGAGCCGCATCCCGCGCACCAGACGCCCCGAGCAGATCCGGGCAAAGGCGATGCGATCACGATGGTTGGGATCCATATTGGCTTGGATCTTGAAGACCAGCGCCGTCAGCGCCGACTCTGCCGCCGCCACCACGCGGGTATCGGCGGCCTGGGCGCGCGGCGGCGGGCCGTATTGGGCGATCGTTGCGAGGAGATCGGCAACCCCAATCCCCTTGATCGCGGCGCCGAACAGCACCGGCGTCAAATGCCCCGCGCGAAAATCCGCAAGCGAAAACGCAGGAAGCCCGGCGCGCGCGAGTTCGATCTCCTCGACGAGGGCGGCGCGGCGTGGGTCGTCAGCCGGGAGGGCGAGAGGATACGCTTCATCAGCGAGTGACACGGTGCCGGCAAACTGCCCGGCGCGCCCGACCGGCCAGGTGAGCGGCGCGGTATCGAGCGCGAGACCGTCGGCGATCTCCTGCAACAGCGCGAACGGATCGAGGCTCTCGCGGTCCATCTTGTTGATGAAGGTGACGATCGGAATGTCGCGCAGGCGGCAGATCTCGAATAATTTCCGTGTCCGCGCCTCGATCCCCTTGGCAGCGTCGATCACCATGACGGCACAATCGACGGCGGTCAGCGTGCGGTAGGTATCTTCGGAAAAATCCTCATGGCCGGGCGTGTCGAGCAGGTTGAACACGATCCCCTCATGCTCGAACGTCATCACCGAGGTGACGACGGAAATGCCCCGCGCCCGCTCGATCGCCATCCAATCCGAACGGGTGCGCCGGCGCTCGCCCTTGGCGCGCACTTGCCCGGCGAGCTGAATCGCACCACCGACTTGGAGCAACTGCTCGGTAAGCGTCGTCTTGCCGGCGTCAGGGTGGGAGATGATGGCGAAGGTGCGCCGGCGGGCCACTTCGTGCGCGAGATCGGCGCTGCTCATGCTGGTCGTCGCCTCACCGCGGGATCAGCGCCCGCCCGAGACCGGCAAGATCGCGCCAGTGATATAAGCCGCTTGCTCGGAAAGCAGGAACTGGACGGCGTCCGCCACCTCGTCGGCGCTGCCGGCGCGCCCCAGCGGGACGCCGGCGGCAAGCCGGGCAACGCGGTCAGGCGCGCCGGCACTGGCGTGGATGTCGGTATCGATGAGCCCGGGGGAGACGGCGTTGACGCGGATCCCCTCGCCCGCCACTTCACGCGCGAGACCGATGGTGAACGTCTCGACCGCGCCCTTGCTCGCCGCGTAATGCACCCACTCGCCGGCGCCACCGAGGCCGGCGGCGCGCGAGGCGATGTTGACGATCGCCCCGCCGTTGCCGCCCATTTTGGTCGAAAGCCGCCGGATCGCTTCGCGGGCCGCAAGAAAGCAGCCGGTGACATTGACCGCGAGCACCCGCTCCAGGATCGCCGGGGTGATATCGGCGACGCGCGAGAGCGGGCCGGTGATGCCGGCATTGTTGACGAGGCCACCGAGCGGGCCGAGCGCCGCTTCGGCCGCTGCAAACAGGCCGACGATGTCAGCTTCCCGCCCGATATCGCCGGGAAATGCCGCCGCCCGGCCGCCGGCCGCGAGAATTTCGGCGACCAGATGCTCGGCGGCGTCGCGGCTCGCGGCATAATTCACCGCGACCGGATGGCCCGCTTGCGCGAGCTTGCGGCAAACCGCGGCGCCGATACCCCGGCTTCCGCCCGTGACGACGATCATCGGCTTCGCGTCCATCCTACGATCCTTTCCAGGGCACGTCGAAAAAAGCCGCGCCGCGCCAGCATGACGGCGGGCGCGGCGCGAACCGGGCGATCAGCGCGAATAATATTCGACGACGAGATGCGGCTCCATCTGCACCGGATAGGGCACATCGGCGAGTTTCGGCGCCCGCAGGAAGCGACCGCGCATGGCGCGATGATCGACCTCGATGAATTCCGGCACGTCGCGCTCGGCGCTCTGAGACGCATCCAGCACCACCGCGAGTTGCTTCGATTTCTCGCGCACCTCGATCACATCGCCATCACGCACGAGATAGGAGGGAATATTGACGCGCTTGCCGTTCACCATGACATGACCATGCGAGACGAATTGCCGCGCGGCAAACGGGGTGATCGCGAATTTCATGCGGTAGATCACCGCATCCAGCCGGCGCTCGAGCAATTCAATCAAATTCTCGCCAGTATCACCCTTGCGCCGCACCGCCTCGTCGTAATATTTGCGGAACTGCTTCTCGCCGATATTGCCGTAATAGCCTTTGAGCTTCTGCTTCGCCATCAGCTGGACACTGAAATCGCTCGGCTTTTTGCGGCGCTGGCCGTGCTGGCCGGGGCCGTAATCGCGCTTGCTGAGCGGCGATTTCGGCCGCCCCCAAAGATTGACGCCGAGCCGGCGATTGATCTTATACTTGCTTTCCAGGCGTTTGGTCATGCGTCGTCCTTCATGTGTGGCGCAACCTCGCGCGGCCGCACCTTGTTGCACCGGTAGGCTCTTTTCCCGCCGCACGCCGCGCGGTCATGGGAAAAAGAGCGGGCGCGCCGGCAAGCGGCGTCCACGTTCCCAGCCATGCGGCGGGTGATAGGCGCTGCGCGCGCGGCTTGTCAAATCAGCCCGCTGATCTGTAGGAAGACGGCATGATCACGCGTGGTGACATTCTCTGGCTCGGGATTGCTGCCGGCGTCTCCGGCGGGCTGATCGGCGGCATGATGCTCGGGATTGGCATGGATCTGGCGGTGAACGGCCAGCCGCTCGGGCTGCTGCTCGTCGCGCCCGGCGCCCCCGCCTCCGGCCTTATCGGCTGGGTGATGGCGCGGCGGTTGGCGCGCCAGCTCGCGCCGTGAGACGCTGCCGCCGAGCCCTCGCGGCGGTGCTGGCCGGAACGCTGCTCCTTGATGCGTGTGGCGTAACCGAAACCTACACGCCGCAGCCGATCGCGATGGTGCCGCCGGGTAATGTGCCGAACGGCACCATTGTCCCCGGCACCGCGATCGAGGTCGCCGCCTATGTGTTCAACAACCCCGACGCGCTGCACGGCGTGTTCGGCCATAATGGGCTCTGGCGCAAGCACGTTCTGGTCGTGCGCCTCGATCTGCAATCCAGCGACAAGGTAGCGACCGATGTGCTGATCGATTCGGCCTTCATCGCTATCGATGGCCTGCAATATCGCGCCATTACGGCGGGCGAAGCCTATGATATCGCCTGGCAGGCCCATCAGCCCTATGCCGCCATCGCCGCGACCTTCGTCGGCATCGGCGAGTTGCTGTTCACCATCGTCACCCTCGGCCTCGGCGATATCGTCTATGCCCTGCCCTCGCCGTTTGCACAGCCGAAACCAGGCGATGACGCCTTTGGGCGCGACCTCATCAATCAGGGCCTGCAAGGCAATATCAATCTCGTCCTCGGTTCGGTACGGAGCGGCTATCTCTATTTCGCCCTGCCCCAGACCATGGATTTCACCAAGCTCAAGAACGCGACGCTGGTGGTGCATTTTCTCGAAAAAACCCCAACGCCGATGGCGCAGAGCGTGACCTTCACCCTCCCCCCCGCCGGTCAGGTCAGCGCGCGGCAGATCAGACCCATTCTCTACGGCTTGCTCGGCGCGATTTGAGGCGGCCTTGCTCGGCGCTTGAAATTTCCCCGCGATTCTGATATATCAGATCACCACACGGAGGAAATGAGCGATGATGACAGCGCGGCAAGCAGCCTTCCGGGACGCCTATCGGGCGAAAATCGCCCCGCTCTATAGTGGGGCGGTGCATGTGGCGCTAATTTATCTCATCGGCGGCGCCGTCATCTGGCTCGCCGCACGCCATATCGATCATCCGAGCCTTACCGAATGGCTGGTGGTGCCGCTCGCCTTTCTCGGCTGCAATATTTTCGAGTGGTTTTTGCACAAGGAAGTGATGCACAAGCCGCGGCGGCTTTTCATCGGCATTTATCGTCGTCACACCCTCGCCCACCATCAATTCTTCACCGATGCTGCGCCGCATTACGACAGCTGGCGGGATTTCCGCATCGTTTTTTTCCCCCCGTACGCGCTGATCATCTTCATCGCGATGTCAGCCGTGGGGGCGGCGGTGTTGAACGGGCTGTGGTCGGCGAATGCCGCGTGGCTGCTGATGGCGACCACCACCGGCGTCTATCTCAATTACGAATTCTTCCATCTCTGCTGTCATGTGAAGGATGACCGGCTGATCCGCCATATTCCCTTCGTCAACACCATCCGCCGCCACCACATCGCCCATCACGACATGGCGATCATGATGCAGCGCAACATGAACCTCACCTACCCGATTGCCGATTGGCTGTTCGGCACCTCCGATCTCGATCGCGGTCTCGTGGGTCATCTTTTCAACGGCTACGACCAGCGCCGTCGCCGCCGCGACCTCACCGAAGCGGCCGGGGAGTGAGCATGGCGCGGCCCGATCTGCCGCCGACAACCGCGGCGCCGCCGGAGCGGAGCCCGGCTTCGTTGGTCGGCGGCATTCTCATCGCGCCGGCCAGTTCCGTGCTCGCGCTGTTGGTTCTGCGCGAAGCGCTCGGCGCCATGCCGGGATGGGGCGTAATCGGCATCACCCTCGGGCTCGCCGTCACCCTCGGGATCTGGGTGAGACTCGCGGATTTGTGAGTTTCTCTCCGTTCGGTCTTTTTTTGAGCGGCCTTCGCGCCGATCAAAGAAAATTAGCCCGTATGGACGGGTTTGACCGGGGCGAGGCTGCCAGCAAAACCGAGATTGGCGGCGAGAAGCGGGGTCACCCGATCCCGCTGGTTGCGGCGAGGGCCTGGTCGAGGTCGGCGATCAGGTCGTCGGCCGATTCGAGGCCAATCGAGAGGCGGATCACGTCGTCGCCGGCGCCGGCGCTTCGGCGCTGTTCCTCGCTCAACTGGCGGTGCGTCGTGGACGCCGGATGGAGGATCAGGCTTCTAGTATCGCCGATATTGGCGAGATGGGAGAATAGCCGCACGCTCTCCACCACCCGGATGCCAGCCGCGAAGCCGCCCTTGACGCCGAAGGTAAACACCGCGCCGGCGCCGCGCGGGAGGTATTTCTTGGCCAAAGCATGGTGCGGGCTCGTTGGCAGGCCGGCATAGGATACCCAGGCGACGCGCGGATGACGATCGAGGAATTCGGCGACTTTCTGAGCGTTGGCGACGTGGCGCTCCATACGGACATGCAGGGTTTCGGTGCCGGTGATGGTGAGGAAGGCATGCATCGGCGCCTGGGTCGGCCCGAAATCGCGCAGCGCCACCGCCCGGGCCTTGGTCGTAAACGCGAAATCGCCGAAATTCTCATAGAATTTCAGCCCGTGATAGGCGGGCTCGGGCTCGGTGAGCGAGGGGAATCGGCCATTTTGCGCCCAATCGAACTTGCCCGATTCGACCAGAATGCCGCCCAAAGCCTGGCCGTGGCCGGCGAGGAATTTGGTGGTGGAGTGGCAGACGATATCGGCACCCCACTCGATCGGGCGGCAGAGATAGGGCGTTGCCATGGTGTTATCGACGATGAAGGGGATGCCGAAGTCATGCGCGACCGCCGCGATCGCTTCAAGGTCGACGACGATGCCGCCGGGATTGGCGAGGCTTTCGACGAAGATCGCTTTGCAGCGCGGGGTGAGGGCGCGGCGGAAATTCTCGGGGTCGGCGGGGTCGACGAAATGGCAGGTCCAGCCGAGTTTTTTGAATGAAAGCCCGAATTGGGTCAGCGTGCCGCCGTAAAGATTGCGTGAGGCGAGGAATTCATCGCCGGGTTCGAGCAGGGTGAAGAAGGTGAGAAACTGCGCCGCATGGCCGGAGGCGGCGGCGAGCGCCGCGCGGCCGCCTTCGAGGCTGGCGACGCGCTCCTCCAAGACCGAGACCGTCGGATTGGTCAGGCGTGAGTAGAGATAGCCAAAATTATGGAGGTTAAACAACGAGGCGGCGTGATCGACATCGTCGAACACATAGGCCGCGGTTTGATAGATCGGGGTCGAACGGGCGCCGGTGGTGGGGTCGGGCGCGGCACCGGCATGAATCGCTCGGGTCTCGAAGCCATAGCTCGGATTGCGCTCGGGCAACGACGCCGCCTTTGCCCCGTCGGCGCCGTTCGCCGCGCCCCGCGGCGCGCTCGCCGCGCGGTTGCGGATGAGGCCGGAATTGACGCCACTCCAGGAAAGCTCGCCACCCAAGCGGCCGAACTCGATTTTCGGGCAACGGTTCATGATCACCGTGAGCCCCGCCGCCTCGGCGCGCGCCGCCGCCTCGTCATGACGGACACCAAGCTGCATCCAGACGACGGCGGCGCCGATCGCAATCGCGTCCTCGACGATCGGCGGCACGTCATGCGAGGCGCGGAAAATATCCACCATGTCGATGCGTTCGGGGATATCGCGGAGGCTCGCGTAAACACGCTCGCCGAGCAGTTCCGAGCCGGCAAGGCCGGGATTGACCGGGATCACCCGATAGCCTTTGCTCTGGAGATATTTCATCACGAAATAGCTCGGCCGATTCCAGTTGGCGGAAGCGCCGACCAGGGCGATAGTCCGGGTTTCCGCGAGAATGCGGCGGAGCGTCTCGTCGGGATAGGGGATGGGCGCGAGCAGGGGCATTGGGTCTTCTCCTCCCTCGAAGTCTACCGCCGGCGGCGGGATCGAGCCAGCCCCGAGGCGTCATCCGACGGCGTCATCGCGAGCGGTTATCGAAGCGTGATGAACCGGTCTGCGATTGCCCCTTTATTTCGCCGGGCGATGCGGCGCAAAATGCCCTCATGTCCGTGCGGAATTTTCGCATAACCCCCGATCTGATGCTGCGCGCTTATCAGGCCGGGCTGTTTCCCATGGCCGAGAGCCGCCAGGGTTCGCATCTTTACTGGCTGGACCCCGAGCTGCGCGGCATCCTGCCGCTCGAGCGCTTTCATCTGCCGCGCCGGCTGCGCCGCACCGTGCTTTCCGGCCGTTACACGATCACCGCCGATCGCGACTTCGCGGCCGTGATCGCCGGCTGCGCCGCGCCCTTGCCGGCGCGCGGCGACACCTGGATCAATGCCGAAATCGAACGCTTGTTCAATGCCCTCCATCGCCGGGGTTACGCCCATTCCCTGGAATGCTGGCAGGACGGGCGGCTGGTCGGCGGGCTCTATGGCGTCAGTCTCGGGGCGGCTTTTTTTGGCGAAAGCATGTTCAGCCTGGCGCGCGATGCCTCGAAAGTCGCGCTGGTGCATCTCGTCGCGCGGCTGCGGCGCGGCGGCTTCCGGCTGCTCGATACCCAGTTCGTGACCCAGCACCTCGCCGGCTTTGGCGCGCTCGAATTGCCGCGTGACGTTTACAAGAGCCGCCTCGCTGAGGCAGTTTCGCACACGGCCCAGTGGCTCGACGATCTTGCCCCGGCGGTGCTGCGGGCGGAGATCGACGCCCTCACGGCGGATTGCGATGCATCCATCTGAGGGCAATGGGCGTTGAGAGTTCATGCGGGCCGCGGCCCGAGACAAGGATGAGGATCATGGCGATTTGTCTGCGGTTGATGGGGTTTGCGCTCGGTGGTGCGTTGGGATTGGCTTCCGCCCTCGCTCCGGCGATGGCGGCGGATGACCATCCCCCCTACATGCCGACCAAGGATGTCGCGGTCACCTATGCGCTGACGCGAGCGACGCCGGGTGGGCCGACGGAAGCGCATATGTATTACCAGGCCGCGACCAATCGCATGCGCCTCGATGCCCCCGGCCAGCGCGGCTATGTCATCATCGACCGTGGCAAGAGCCGCATGACGCTGGTGATGACCGATCAACATCTGTTCATGGAGACGCCGCTCAATGTCGACATGGCGAGCGGGTTTCTGCTCAATGACCAGATGAAATTCCAGCGCCTCGGCCCCGATAAGGTGGCCGGCGCCAACTGCACCCGCTGGCAGGTGCAATCGAGCCGCGCCAATGGCACCGTCTGTGTCACCGATGACGGCGTGCTGCTCAAGGGCCATGGCCAGGACAAGGAGGGAGGAGCCGGCGCGCTGCAAGCGACGTCCATCTCCTATCAGCCGCAACCGGCGGACCTGTTCGTGCCACCGCCCGGCTATACCAAGGTGCCGATGCCGCAAGGCGCGATGCCGGGGACAGGCAATGGCGGCGAGGGTGGCGCTGCGCCGCAAGCGAAATGACCCGAGGGCCGGTATGCTGGCCTCTGGTCGGGGTCGCGTTGCTCGCCGCGGGAGGTGCGAGCCTCGCCGCCTGGGCCGACGAGGCTCCGCGCCTGACGCCGAGCCGCGATGTCGACATCACGTATCGCGTTCTCAACGGCGATAAGCCGATGGTGGAGCGGGTGCGGTGGCTGGCGGCGGAGGATATCGAACGCATCGACCCGCACGGCAAGGGCTATATCTTCGGGCAAAGCGCCTACATGCTGATCGATCATCGCGGCAAAACCGCCGATATCATCGATCCCAAGACCCGATCCGTGACGGTGACGGTCAACCCGGTCGCTGGCGAGCTGGCCGAGATCGAAAACGCGAAACTGACCCCGCTCGGCGATGCGACAATCGCGAAGCTTCCCTGCAAGATTTGGCGGGCGGAGATCGCAGCCAAGGTCGAGCGGGAAATCTGCCTGACCGAGGACGGCGTGCTGCTGCAGGTCCGCGATGGCGAGAAAACCCTGCTCGAGGCGCAGGCCGTCAAGTATCATCATCTCAGTTCGAAACTTTTTAATGTCCCGCCGAATTACAAAGCCAGCGCAAATACGCAGGCGTTGCCTGGCACCGCCTATGGCGGCCCCTGAGCGATGAGCGGTGCCCGCCCCCGCGCAACCCCGCCGCTTTGGCGCCGGATGCCGTGGTTTGACCGCGGCGGGCGGTTCTCGGCGCTGAAAACTCTTTGCCTGCTGATCCTTCTCGCGCCGGGACTGTGGCTCGCCTGGGAGAGTTTTGCCGGGGCGCTCGGGGCGCGGCCGCTGACCGCGCTCATTCACGAGAGCGGCCGCTGGGCGGTGCGCTTCCTTCTTGCGAGCCTCGCCGTGACCCCCGCCCGGGTCGTGCTCAACTGGCCGCGGGCGACCCTGCTGCGGCGCATGATCGGGGTCGCCGCTGCGGCTTACACGCTCGCTCATCTGGCGCTCTACAGCGCCGACCAGAATTTCCGCTGGTTCGCGATCGGCGCCGAGATCGTCGCGCGGTTCTACCTCGCGGTCGGGTTTCTATCGCTGCTTGGCCTTTCCGCCCTGGCGGCGACGTCGACAGACGCCATGCTCGCGCGGCTCGGGCGGAACTGGAAGCGGCTCCATCGTGGCGTCCATGTCTTTACCGCGCTCGCCTTGCTGCATTTTCTCTTGTCGCTCAAAGCCAATATCACCGAGCCGGTGCTGATGGCCGGGTTTTTCGTCTGGCTCGAAGCCTGGCGCCTGCTCGCCGCGCGCCGCCAGGGGCAGGTAGCGGCCTTGCTCGCGCTCACCCTGCTCGCCGCGCTCACAACCGCCGCGATCGAGGCCGGGTGGTATGGATTGGCAACCCACCTCGATTGGCATCGCGTGCTGGCGGCGAACTGGATGCCGCGTTACGGCCTGCGCCCAGCCGTGGTGGTGGCGCTCGTCGGGTTGGGCGTGATCATTGCCTCGCGTCTGCGCCGCCTGGGCGGCGATGGCCGCCGGCCGCGGCGCTTTGCCCCGGCCTGAACGCGTGCCCGCTTGACCAGTCCCCACCGGGTGGGGTTCCTTGAGTGCCATGAAACACTGGGACATTGAGGCGGTGGCGTGGCATGATTTCGAACCCGCAAAGGTCGATCGCAGCCTCGTCCCCTTGATCAAGGCGGCGGCGATGGTCGAGCGCAACGGCGAGGATTACGCCCGCTATCTCGACAACGTCTTCCCCGACGACCCTGATTTTCAGGAAGCCGCCCATCATTGGGCGGCGGAGGAAGTGCAGCATGGCGAGGCGCTCGGGCGCTGGGCGATGCTCGCCGATCCGGGTTGGGATTTCGCCGCGGCCTTCGCCCGCTATCGCGCCGGCTATCAGATCCCGCTCGACGCCGCGGCCTCGGTGCGTGGCTCGCGCACCGGCGAGCTGATCGCCCGCTGCATGGTCGAGACCGGCACCTCGAGCTATTACACGGCGCTGGCCGATGCCAGCACGGAGCCAGTCCTGACCACCATCTGCCGCTTGATCGCCGCCGACGAATATCGCCATTTCAAGCTGTTTTACGACCATATGCGGCGCTATCTGGCGCGCGAACGCATCACTCTGCCCCGCCGGCTGGCGATCGCGCTCGGGCGGATCGGCGAAAGCGAGGACGACGAACTCGCCTTCGCCTATCATTGTGGCAACGCGCCGGCGGGCGCGCGTTACGATCATCGACGCTGCACCGCGCTCTATATGGGGCGGGCGATGACATTCTACCGCTTTCGCCATGTCGAGCGTGGAGTCGGCATGATTCTCAAAACCGTCGGCCTGCCGCCGCGCGGCCGCCTCTCCGGCCTTGCCGCGCGCGGCGCCTGGTGGCTAATCCAGCGGCGACAGCGGCGATTCGCAACGATATAAGGGCTGGTCGGCTTGGGGACGGGGGGACGTGACATGAAATCGCCGGACGCGCAGACGAAGGCCGGGAGGACGCGGCTCCGCTGGCTGCTGCTCGCCCCATTCGTCGCCATGCTCGATGTCGGATCCTATAACCGGATGACGCCGACGCTGGCCGGGATCCCGTTTTTTTACTGGTATCAGTTGCTCTGGATCCTGATCGCCGCGGCGATCATTTTTTTGGTCCATCAGCGCGAGCGCTCGCGCGAAGAAAGCGAGGGTGCGCCATGAATCTCACCGCGACGCTGATTTTCGCGCTGATTTTCGCTTTCGTCACCGTGCTGGGCTTTTTCGCGGCGCGCTGGCGGGCCGGCGATCTCACGCAACTGCATGAATGGGGGCTCGGCGGGCGGCGTTTCGGCACTTTTGTGACCTGGTTCCTGCTCGGCGGCGACCTCTATACCGCCTATACCTTCATCGCGGTGCCGGCGCTGGTCTTCGGCGGCGGCGCGATCGGGTTTTTCGCGGTTCCCTAAACGATTCTCGTCTATCCTATTCTCTATCTCGTGTTCCCACGGCTCTGGACCGAGGCGCGCCGGGCTGGGCATGTGACGGCGGCCGATTTCGTCGCCGCGCGGTTCACCAATCGCTGGCTCGGGCTTGCGGTCTCGCTCACCGGGCTGCTCGCGACCATGCCCTATATCGCGCTCCAGCTCGTCGGCATGGCCGTCGTGATCGGCGCGCTCGGCTTTCAGGCGAGCGGGATCGCCGGTGACATCCCGCTGATCGTCGCTTTCATCATCCTCGCAGCATTCACCTATACCAGCGGGCTGCGCGCCCCGGCGATGATCGCCGTGGTCAAGGATGTGCTGATTTATATCACCGTGTTCGCCGCCATCATCGCCGTGCCGCTGGCGCTCGGTGGCATGGGGCATGTCTTTGCTGCCGTCCCGGCGGCAAAGCTGCTGCTCGCACCACCGCCGGCCGGCAGCCTTGGGAATTACAGCGCTTATGCGACGCTGGCGCTGGGCTCGGCGATCGCGCTTTTCCTTTACCCGCACTCGGTCACGGCGATTTTGTCGTCTTCCTCGGCGTCCGTCATCCGCCGCAACGCCGCGATCCTGCCAGCCTATTCCTTCGTGCTCGGTCTCCTTGCGTTGCTCGGCTTCATGGCGGTCGCGATGGGGCTCGGGACGCGGCCGGAATTCGCCGCCGGTTTCGCTCGCTTCGGCACCAATTTCGCGGTGCCGGCGCTGTTTCTCGCGGTGTTTCCCTCCTGGTTCGTCGGCGTCGCGTTCGCCGCCATCGCCATCGGCGCGCTGGTGCCGGCGGCGATCATGTCGATCGCGGCGGCCAATATCTTCACCCGCAATATCTGGCGCGCTTTCCTCCACCCCGCCTGCACCGATGCCGAGGAGGCCGGGATCGCCAAGCTGGTTTCGCTCGCGGTCAAGGTGGGGGCACTGTTTTTCATCATTTTTCTGCCCCAGCAATACGCCATTCAGTTGCAGTTGCTGGGTGGCGTCTGGATCATCCAGACGGCCCCCGCGGTGATGCTCGGTCTCTTCTGGCGTTGGCTCAATGGCTGGGCGCTGCTGGTCGGCTGGGCGGCGGGGATCGGCTGGGGGACGGCGATGGCGGCCTCGCTCAGCTTCAAGGCGGCGGTCTATCCGCTCACCCTGTTCGGCACCCTGGTTCCCGGCTACGCGGCGTTTTACGCCCTGGCGCTCAACCTCATGGTGTCAGTCGGGCTGTCGCTGCTGTTCCATCTCGCCGGCCGCCGCACCGCCATCGTCCGCGGCTGAGGGCATTCGGCTCTGGCGCAGCGCCGCCGCCCCCTCGGCGACGATCCGCCAGAGCGCCTGGGTCAGCGCCTTGCGGTCAGGAAGGGCGCCTGGGTCGAGCGGCGGGTGGAACAGGATCGTTGCGTGCAGGCCTGGCCATTGCGCGAGTCGCGAGAAATGTGCCCCGATCGAGGTCGCGCCATAATAGGCGAAAAGCGGGCGGACGGCGCGGCGGCAAGGCAGGGCGGCAAGCCGGTCATAGGCGATCGAGACCGGCTGGATCAGCGGCCGGTCCTCGCCCATCGCGGCGGCAAGAAAGGCGGAGCGGAAGGGCAGCACCCGCGAGCCATCGGAGGTCGTGCCCTCGGGAAACAAAATCAGATTATCGCCGGCTTTGAGCCTAGCCGCGATGCTGGCATGGCCGCGCGCCGTCTCCCGCCGCTGGCGGCTGATGAACACGGTGCGGCCGAGATGCGCGACGAGATTGATCAGCGGCCAGGTGCGGACATCGTCTTTCGAAACGAAGACCGCCTGGCATTCCGCCCCAAGCAGCAGGATATCAAGCCAGGAGCTGTGATTGGCGACGAACAGCACCGGCCGGCCGCAGGCGGCGCGGGTGAGCGGCGCACCGATCACGCGCCGCCGAAGGCCGAAGATGAGGCAGATCGTGCGCCAGAAGACGCGCGGGAAAACGCGCTTGCCGTCCCCGGGCAGGCGGTTAAGAAGGGCTTGCACCGGCATCGCGGCAAGCGTCCAGAGCAGCATTAGCAGCCCGCGGCGAAGGGCGCGTAGCGGGCCCGCAACCCAGCCGAGAATACCCGCCGAGAGCGGCCAGGGCACATCCGCCGGCCAGGGCGGCAGTAAATGGGGAGGACGTTTCGACGGCATTTTGCCCAATTCTGAGTGTTTGGCGGCTATCTACCACGCGCCGAGGCGGGCGCGCAGAGCAAGATTTCTCACGAAGCCGAGCCAGAGGAATTGTCCAAGCAGCGGCAGGAGGAGCAGGAACGGTTTAGCCGGCGGCGGCGCCGCGAGAAAGCCGATGGCGGCAAGGCCCCCCAGAATTGCGAATCCCCAATGGATCAGCGTCACCCCGCGCGCATCGAGGCCGGAACGAACCGCCACCTGATAGAGATGGCCGCGGTGCGGCGCCGTCACCCGCTCGCCGGCCAGCGCCCGGCGGGCGAGGGTGAAGGCAACATCGAACAACACACCCGAGAGCAGCAGCGGGACGATCAGAAACGACATCTCGACGCGCTCGAAGCGGCTCGCCGCGATGCCGAGCACGGCAAGGACGAAGCCGCAGAACTGACTCCCGACATCGCCCATGAAAATCCGCGCGCGCGGAAAATTGAACGGCAGGAATCCGGCAATCCCGGCGGCAAGCAAAAGGGCGGCGAAATAAACGAACCAGCCGCCCACCCTCTCGGCAATGACGCACAGAAAAAGGCTCGCGATCAGCGCAACCCCGCCGGCGAGGCCGTCGATGCCGTCGATGAAATTCATCGCATTGGTGGTGAACAAAATCCACACCAGGCTCGCGCCGGCGCCGAGCCAGCCGAGATCGACGGCGCCGAGATAGGGTAGATGATAAACCCGCACATAAAGCCCGCTCGCGATCGCGGCGAGAGCGGCCGCGATCTGCGCCGTGAGCTTGACCACAAACGGCCAGTCACGCAGGTCGTCGAGAAAAGCGACGATTGCGATCAACGCCGAGGCCAGGATCACACCGCGAAAATAAGGGTCGGCGAGGCGCGAAAAGAATGCGAATTCATAGAGGGTCGCAATCCCTAGCAGAAACGCCGCGACGATCCCGACCCCGCCGCTTTTCGGCGTCGGCAGGCGATGGGACTTGCGCGGATCGGGCCGATCCATGATCCCGAGATCGATCATCAACCGGACCAGCGCCGCCGAAATGCCGGCGAGCAGCAGAGCGAAAGCGATGTGGCGGGCGAAAGCGGTCAGTGCCATGCGGAATCCGGGGCGGGGTGGGTGTCGCCCGCACCTTGGCCGAGCCGATCGGCGCCGGCAAGGCGGGCCCTTCCCGGCGGCGCCCAAAACTGTTGCGACCCAAAATTGTCACGACATGGACACTGGTCTTTCTGCAAAAACAGTCATAATTTTATTGATATGGATGGCGATCATTTCTTGTGTTGCTGTCCGTCACTCAATTTTTTTGGATTTTTTCAATAACTAGGCTTTTTCTTACCTTTCCCGCCCCGCCGTCCCGCTTGCATCGTCGAGAAATTTCGGGCATAGCGCCGGCGCCGGCGGAAGTCGGTAATTCGCACGCGTGGCGCCTTTCCCGGTTTTGGCCGGGTTCCGGTGGGTGGTGTCGATGGATGAGTGCCATCGGTCGCCGCCCCTTCGGCCGCGCGGAGGGTCAACCGGACACGGAAAGGAGATCGCCCGATGGCGATGCCGCAATTTACCATGCGTCAGCTTCTCGAAGCCGGCGTTCATTTCGGCCACCACACGCGGCGCTGGAACCCGCGCATGGCGCCGTTCCTGTTTGGTGTGCGCAACCAGGTCCACATCATCGACCTGCAGCAGAGTGTGCCGCTGCTCGACCGTGCCTTGCGCGCCATCCGTGATGTCGTTGCTGGCGGCGGGCGGGTTTTGTTCGTCGGCACCAAGCGCGCGGCGGCGGAGTATGTCGCCGAGGCGGCCAAGCGCTGCGGCCAGTATTACGTCAATCATCGCTGGCTTGGCGGCACCCTGACCAATTGGAAGACCATCACCGCGAGCATCAAGCGGCTCCGCCAGATCGAGGATCAGCTCGCCGGCGACACCCGCGGCCTGACCAAGAAAGAGGTGCTCAACCTTACCCGCACCCGCGACAAGCTCGAACGCGCGCTCGGCGGCATCAAGGAGATGGGCGGGCTGCCGGATATCTTGTTTGTCATCGACACCAATAAGGAAAAGCTTGCCGTCGAGGAAGCGACCAAGCTCGGCATCCCGGTGGTCGCGGTGCTCGACAGCAATTCCGACCCGAGCGGCATCACCTACCCGATCCCCGGCAATGATGACGCGGTGCGGGCGATCTCGCTATATTGCGATCTCGTCACCGCCGCGGTGCTGGATGGCATTAGCGCCGAGATGGCGGCCTCTGGCGCCGATATCGGCGCCGCCGAGAGCCTGCCGCCGGAGATCGTCGCCGAGAGCGAGACCGGCGAGCATCTATCCGCCTGAGCCCCGCACGCTGCCCCGCCCGAACGACTGAACGGAGAGATCGACATGGCCGAGATCACCGCCGCACTGGTCAAGGATCTGCGTGAGAAGACCGGCGCTGGCATGATGGACTGCAAGAAGGCGCTGAGCGAGACCGGCGGCGATCTGGAAGCCGCGATCGACTGGCTGCGCAAAAAAGGGCTTGCCCAGGCTGCGAAGAAATCCGGCCGCGTCGCCGCCGAGGGGCTGATCGGCATTGCCTCCGTCCCGGCCAAAGCGGCGATGGTCGAGGTCAATGCCGAGACCGATTTCGTCGCCCGCAACGAGCAGTTCCAGGCGTTTGTCAGCGAGGTCGCGAAGATCGCGCTTCATGTCGGCGAAGATGTCGCCGCGATCAATGCCGCCTCCTTCCCCGGCACCGGGCGCAGCGTCGCCGAGGAGCTGACCCATCTGGTTGCGACCATCGGCGAGAATATGACCATCCGCCGCGCCCGCGTGCTCGCGGTGCCCCAGGGGGTGGTTGCGAGCTATGTCCATGCCGCCCTCAAGCCTGGCCTTGGCAAGATCGGGGTGCTCGTCGCGCTCGAGGGCAATAGCGAGGCGCAGGCGCTGGAGACGCTCGGGCGGCAGGTCGGTATGCATATCGCGGCGGCGCGGCCGGAGGCGGTCGATATCAATGGGGTCGACCCCTCGGCGTTGGCGCGCGAGCGCAACGTGCTCGCCGAACAAGCCCGCGCCTCGGGCAAGCCCGAGGCGATCATCGAGAAAATGGTCGAGGGCCGCATCCGCAAATACTATGAGGAAGTGGTGTTGCTCGAGCAGGTCTGGGTGCATGACGGCGAAAGCCGGGTGCGCGCCGTGCTCGCGAAAGCCGGCGCCAAAGCCGCCGGTTTCGCCCGCTTTCAGCTCGGCGAGGGGATCGAGCGCCAGGGCAGTGATTTCGCCGCCGAGGTCGCCGCCGCCGCCGGAGCAGCTGGCGAGGGCGCGAAGGCGTCTTGACCACCCGCGGTCACGCCGCCCCACGCTGGGGGCGGGTGGCCGGCCTCTTGTTCAAGCCCGGTTCGCCCGGTAGTTTCTTCTGCGCGTGGCAAAGCGATCTTCAGTCATGACCGAGCGGCATCCCTATCGGCGCGTGCTTTTAAAAGTGTCCGGCGAGGCGCTGATGGGCACGCGCGAATACGGCATCGGCCCGGAAACCGTGCAGCGCATCGCAGCCGACATCGGCGATGTTGTTGCTATGGGGATGCAGGTCTGCCTCGTCATCGGCGGCGGCAACATCTTCCGCGGCGTTTCCGGCGCGGCCGGCGGGATGGACCGCGCCCAGGCCGATTACATGGGCATGTTGGCGACCGTGATTAACGCGCTGGCCCTCCAGAACGCGCTGGAAAAGCTCGGCGTTGCAACGAGGGTGCAATCGGCGATTCCGATGGCTTCGGTCTGCGAGCCCTATATCCGCCGCCGCGCCCAGCGCCACATGGAAAAAGGTCGGGTGGTGATTTTCGCCGCCGGCACCGGCAACCCGTTTTTCACGACCGACACCGCCGCGGCCCTGCGCGCCGCCGAGATGCGCTGCGATGCCTTGCTCAAAGGCACCCAGGTCGATGGCGTCTATTCCGCCGACCCGCGCAAGGTCGCCGACGCCGAGCGCTATCAGGAACTGAGCTATCACGACGTTCTGGCGCGCGATCTCGCGGTAATGGATGCCGCCGCGATCAGCCTCGCGCGCGAGAACAAGCTGCCGATCGTGGTGTTCAACATCCACGCCGCCGGCGCCTTCGCCCGCGTCATGCGCGGCGAGGGGCGGTTCACCACCATCATCGAAACCCAATAAGCAACGCCGCGCGACCTCGGGCGAGCAAGGGGGACATCACATGCCGGCCGATCTCACCACGCTGAAGCAGGATCTCACCCGCCGCATGGAAAGCGCGATCGAGACGCTCAGGCGCGAATTTGCTGGGCTGCGTACTGGCCGCGCCAGTCCCGGGCTTCTTGAGCCGGTGCGGGTTGAGGCCTATGGCAGCGAGATGCCGCTCGCCCAGGTCGGCACCATCGGTGTCCCCGAGCCACGCATGATCACCGTTCAGGTCTGGGACCGGAGTCTGGTCGGCGCCGTCGAGCGCGCCATCCGCGATGCCGGGCTCGGGCTCAACCCGTCTTCGGACGGGCAATTGGTCAGAGTGCCGATCCCGATCCTGACCGAGGAACGGCGCACCGAACTCGCCAAAGCCGCTGGCCGCTATGCCGAGGGCAGCCGGGTCGCAGTGCGCGGCGTGCGGCGTGACGGCATGGACCAGATCAAGGCGTTCGAGAAGAAGCATGACATCAGCGAGGACGACGCCGCCGACTGGTCCAGCGAGGTGCAGAAGCTCACCGATCACTTCATCAAGCGGATCGACGAGCTGCTGGCCGAGAAGGAAAAGGATATCCGGCAAATCTGATGTCGTCCCTCCCGGCCATTACGGCGCCCGCAAGCAACGCCGCAAGCGATAGGGTGCCGATCGCAAATCCGCCGCCTTGCCATGTCGCGATCATCATGGACGGCAATGGCCGCTGGGCGCAGGCGCGCAGCCTGCCGCGTATCGCCGGCCACCGCGCCGGCGCCCGTGCCGTCCGGCGCACCATCGAGGCGGCGCTGGCCCATAAGGTCGGCTGGCTCACACTTTATGCCTTCAGCAGCGAGAATTGGCGCCGCCCGCGCGACGAAGTGAGCGATCTCACCGCCCTGCTCCGCCACTACATCAAGAGCGAAATCGCCGAGCTGGCGGCAAATGGCGTGCGTCTGCGGTTCATCGGCGAGGCTGGGCGGTTCGCACCAGATATCCAAGCAAGCCTCGCCGATGCCGAGCGGATAACGGCGGCCAATACCCGGCTCAATCTCACCATCGCCCTCTCCTATGGCGGGCGCGCCGAGATCATCGCGGCCGCCAAGCTGATCGCGCGCGCCGTTGCCGCTGGCGAGATCAACCCCGGCGACATCGACGAGGCAGCATTCTCGCGCCGGCTGTTCACCGCCGACATGCCCGACCCCGATCTCATCATCCGCACCAGTGGCGAGCGGCGGCTCTCCAATTTCCTGCTCTGGCAGGCGGCCTATGCCGAGTTGATCTTCCTCAACGTGCTATGGCCGGATTTCGGCGCCACCCATTTCGCCGAGGCTTTGGCCGATTACGCCGGCCGGGAACGCCGATTCGGTGCCCGCCCGGCCTGACCGCCCGGCCGGGCGTGAACGCGCCGCCGGGCCGTGGGGCGATCTCGGGATCCGGGTGCTCTCGGCGGCGGTCCTGGTGCCGCTGGCGCTCGCCGCGGTCTGGTTCGGCGCGATATCTTTCGTCGCGCTGGTCGGGCTCGGCGCGGTCGGGCTCGGCGCCGAATGGGTCATGCTCTGCCATGAAAGCTGGCGCCATCCGGCGGGATGGCTGGTGATCGCGAGCCTTACCCTGACCGTGCCGGCGGCCGGTTGCGTCTCGGCCACGAGCGGCCTTGCCGTTGCGCTCGTCGGCGCAGCGCTCACGTTCCTGTGGCGGCGGCGGTGTCTCGCGGGTGGCCTCCTTTACATCGCGCTGGCAATGGTCGCGCTGGTTTGGCTCCGCGCTGATCAGGCCGCCGGGCGCGGCAACACGCTGTTTCTCATGCTGACCGTGTGGGCGAGCGATGTCGGTGCCTATCTCGCCGGCCGGCTGATAGGCGGGGCGAAGCTCGCGCCGCTGATTTCGCCGGGCAAGACCTGGTCGGGGGCCGCGGGCGGCCTGCTCGCCGCGATCGCGATCGGCGCCGGCGCGGCGGGATTAGGCGGTGGCACTTGGTGGCATGGCGCCCTGGTCGCGGCCTTGCTCGGAGTCATTGCGCAAGGCGGCGATTTGTTCGAAAGTTTCTTGAAGCGCCGCTTCGGGGTCAAGGATTCGAGCCATCTCATCCCCGGCCACGGTGGGCTTTTGGACCGGCTCGATGGTGTCTTGACGGCGGCGCCGATGGCGGCGGCGCTGGCCCTGATCCTCGGCAGAGGAGTTTTGCTTTGGACGTGACCGCCGATCTCGCCACCGCCACGCCGCGCGCCGCAAGCCGCCCGTCGCACCGGGCGCGCGCGGATGGCGCCAAAACCGTGACCGTACTCGGCAGCACCGGCAGCGTCGGCACCCAGACCCTGTCGCTGCTCGAGGATCGCGCGCGATTTGCGATCAAGGCGCTGGTCGCCGGGCGCAACGCCGCCCTGCTCGCCCAACAAGCGCGCGCCCATGGCGCCGAATGGGCGGTGATCGCCGATGAAACGCAATACCAGACGCTGCGCGAGGCGCTCGCGGGCAGCGCTGTGCGGGCCGCCGCTGGCCGGCAGGCGGTGATCGAGGCGGCAGCGCTCGCCGTCGATTGGACGATGGCGGCGATCACCGGCGCCGCCGGCCTCGCGCCGACTCTGGCCGCGATTGGCGCAAGCCGCGCCGTCGCGCTCGCCAACAAGGAAGCGCTGGTCTGCGCCGGCGACGTCATGCTCGCCGCCGTCGCCGCCTCCGGTGCGACCCTACTTCCGGTCGATTCCGAACATAACGCGGTGTTTCAGGCGCTCGCTGACGGCAATCGCGCGAGTCTCGAGAAAATCATCCTGACCGCATCCGGCGGCCCGTTCCGCACGGCATCAAACGCCGAGATGGCGGCGGCAACGCCGGAGGCGGCGCTCCGCCACCCGGTCTGGTCGATGGGCGCCAAGATCAGCATCGACAGCGCGACACTGATGAACAAGGGTCTCGAAGTCATCGAGGCGGCACGGCTATTCGCGCTCGACGAAAGCCAGATCGAGGTGCTGGTCCACCCGCAATCGGTGATCCACGGCATGGCCTGCTTCGCCGATGGCAGCGTCATAGCGCAGCTCGGCTCGCCAGATATGCGCGTCCCGATCGCGCACGCGCTGGCGTGGCCGGCGCGCATGGCGACGGCGGCGCCAAGGCTCGATCTCGCGGCCATTGCCCGGCTCGATTTCGCGCCCCCTGATGACGCGCGCTTTCCCGCCCTCGCGCTTGCCCGCGCCGCCTTGCGCGCCGGCGGCGGCGCCCCCACCTTGCTTAATGCCGCCAACGAAGTCGCGGTCGCCGCGTTTCTCGCCCGCCGCATCGGGTTTCTCGACATCGCCGCCCTGGTTGCGCGCGTGATGGATCGGCTCGGGACGCCGACGGCGGCCGATCTCGCTTCGGTCATCGCCCTCGATGCGCAGGCGCGGCGTCTGGCCGAAACCCTGATCGGAGCCGCCTGATGTTATCCTTGCTGCCGTCCCTCCTCCATGGCTCGCTCCTTCCGAGCACGCTCCGTTCATTGGCCGCGTTCGCCATCGTGCTCGGCGTGCTGGTGTTTTTCCATGAGCTCGGTCATTACCTCGCGGCGCGCTGGCGCGGCGTGCATGTCGAGACGTTTTCGATCGGCTTTGGGCGCAAGATCTTCGGCTGGCGCGATCGTCACGGCACAGAATGGCGCATCGCTTGGCTGCCGCTCGGCGGTTTCGTCAAGCTGCATGGCCAGGAACAGCCCGAGGAGGTGAGCGAGGAGACCAAGGCGGCGTGGATCGCCGGGCGCACCTTTCACGAAAAGCCGGTGATTTCGCGGGCGATCGTCGTTGCTGCCGGGCCGATCGCCAATTTCGTCCTTGCGTTCGTGCTGTTTGCGGCGCTGTTCGCGGTCGCTGGCCGGCCCGTCGTGGAGCCGGTGGTCGGCGAGGTGATGGCGGGATCGGCGGCGGCGAAAGCCGGGCTCGTCCCTGGCGATCGCATCCTCGCGATCGACGGCGCGCAAGTCGCACGGTTTCTCGATATCCAGCGCATCATCACCGCCCATCCCGCGACCACGCTCGACCTCACCCTCCTGCGCGACGGCGTGAGCCGGCATCTCGCGGTGACGACGGGCAGCCACCTCGTCGATGGCCGCGAGGCCGGGCTTCTCGGCATTTCCGGCGGCAGCGTGCGCTATGAGCGCCTGTCGCTACCCGGCGCGGTGGCGGCGGGGGCGAGCGAGACCTGGCTGGTGCTGGCCGAGACGGTTGATGGCGTCTGGCAGATGGTGAGCGGCCAACGCGGCACCGATGACCTCGGCGGCCCGCTTCGCATCGCCCAGCTCTCCGGCCAAGTCGCGGCGACCGGGCTCGCCAATCTGATCTCTTTCATCGCCGTGTTGTCGATCAATCTCGGCCTCGTCAATCTCTTCCCGATCCCGGTGCTCGATGGCGGGCATTTGCTGTTTTATCTCGCCGAGGCGATCATCGGGCGGCCGCTTCCCAAGCGCGCTCAGGACTATGGCTTCCGCGCCGGCATAGCCTTGCTCGTCGGGCTGTTCGTTTTCGCGACCTGGAACGATCTCACCCATCTCGGGATTTTCCGCTGGGTTGCCCACCTCGCCGGCTAAGAGGCTGCGGCTCGCGCGCGCGGTTTTGCAGAAATTGCCGCCTGGGTTGCCGTTATTGCGATATTTTTGTCAATGATTTCAATTGGAAACCCGCCAACCCGGTCTTCTTGCATGAAAACTCGCGATCTGGTGATCTAAGGGTAGCCTCACGCTTTCGGGGCCGCTATTCTCCGCCCGCCGTGCAGGGTGCGGTGATAGCGATAGGAAGACCGGATTTTGAAAATCGCGCGTGCCGCACGTTTCGCGAGCGCTTGCTTGTTGGCGGCTATGCTGGCCGGCCGGGCTTGGCTTGCCGCCCCGGCGGTGGCGCAAGAATCTGCCGTTCCGGGGCCGGTGGCGCCGCCCATTGCCGCGCCGCCGGCCGAGAAGCCCCCCGAGAAAGCCACGTCTCCGGCGGCAAATCCGGCGCCCGAGGCCGCGGAGCCGCCGCCGGTGATCGTCCATCCGGTCAATCCGCATGATCTCATTCAATCGATCGTCGTCCAAGGTAATAAACGCATCGAGACCGGCACCGTGCTCTCCTACATGGTGCTCCAGCCCGGCGATCCCTTCGATGTCGACCGCATGGACCGCAGTCTCAAAACTCTGTACGCAACCGGCCTGTTCTCCGACGTCAATATCCGCCGCGAGGGCAATAACCTCGTCGTCAGCGTGACGGAAAATCCGCTCGTCAACCGGGTCGCCTTCGAAGGCAACAAGAAACTCACCGACGACCAGCTCAAGGGCGCGATCCAGCTCCGCCAGAACGCCGTGTTCACCGCGACCGAGGCCCAGGCGGATCGCAAGAAGCTGCTCGATCTCTACGCCCAGAACGGCAAATTCGCCGCCTCCATCGTCGCCCAGATCATCAAGCAGCCGGAAAACCGGGTCGACGTCATTTTCAAGATCGACGAGGGGCCGACCTCACTGATCAGCCGCATCGCCTTCGTCGGCAATCATGCGTTCAGCTCGGGGACTCTGCTCAATGTCATCAGCAGTCGCGAGCATCAATGGTGGCTGTTTCTCTCCTCCTCGGACACCTACGCCCCCGAGCGCATCGCGTATGACAAGGAACTGCTGCGCAAATTTTATCTCAAGAACGGCTATGCCGATTTCGCGGTGACCGGCGCGAACGCCGAATTATCACCCGACCGGCAGGCATTTTTTCTCACCTTCACCCTGCATGAGGGCGATCGCTACAAGGTCGCGAAAATCACCGTCGATTCGCGCTTTCCGAAAATCTCCGGCGACTCGCTGCTGCCCGACGTCAGGCTCCGCCCCGGCGATTATTACAACGGCAATGCGGTTGAGGATTCGGTCAAAGCGATCTCGGCCGATGTGCAATCGCGCGGCGAGCCCTTCGTCGAGGTCAAGCCCCGCATCTCGCGTGATGAGAAGGCGCACACCGTCGCTCTGATCTTCGATGTCGATTCCGGGCCGCGTGTCTATGTCGAACGGATCGACATCGTCGGCAATAACCGCACCGAGGATCAAGTGATCCGCCGCCAATTCACCTTCGCCGAGGGTGACGCCTTCAGCCAGGACAAGCTGACGGCAACCCAGCAGAATCTCAAAGGGTTGAATTTCTTCGACAACGTCAATGTCACCAACGCGCCCGGTTCATCGCCTGACCAGACGATCGTGACCGCGCAGGTGCAAGACAAGCCGACCGGCTCGCTCAGCCTCGGCGGCGGCTATTCGACCGATATCGGCCCCTTGCTCAATGTCGGCGTCTCGGAAAATAATTTTCTTGGCACCGGCATGAGCGCCGGCGTCAACGCCATCATCGCCGAACTCGAGACCTCGGAAAGCATCAATTTCACCGACCCCTATTTTCTCGGCGATAATCTGCTCGCCGGGATCAATCTCTTCCATGTCGATAATAACTTCGCCTATTTCGCGGAATACAGCGAACGCCGCACCGGTGCGGCAATCAATATCGCTTATCAGTTCAACGACCATTTCCGCCAGAGCTGGACCTACACCTACGCCAATCGTGAGGTCTACAATGTCTATAATGGCGCCAGTTATTACATCCAGGACCAATCCGGACAATCCATCCTGTCGCAGTTTGGCCAGGTTTTCACCATGGATTATCGCGACAACCCGGTCGATCCGCATAGCGGCTTCGTGGTTCGCGCCGGCACCGATTATGCCGGGCCGGCTCTCGGCGGCCAGGCGGATTTCGATCGCGTTCATCTCGATGCTCAGCAAATCCTGCCGCTCGATTTCCTCACCGGCAACAACCAATGGGCGCTCTCTTTCATCCAGAGCGGCGGCTATATCAACTCCCTCAACGGTCAACCGACCTTCCTCGAAGACCGGTTTTATCTCGGCGGGCAGAATCTGCGCGGCTTCCTCGATGGCGGTGTCGGCCCGCATGATCCCTATACCGGTGACAGCCTTGGCGGCAATCTGATGTGGACGGCCTCGACCGAACTCTGGTTCCCGCTCCCGGTCTCACCCGATCTTGGCTTGTCAGGCCGCATTTTCACCGATATGGGCGCGTTGAGCGGGCTGCAGGAAGCGGGGGTGGGAGGTCGGCCAGTCGCAGTCGCCGCGGACGGAGGGTTCGTGACGGGTAGGACGGTCAATTTCCGTGGCCAGGTCTTGAACTCGCAGATGTGGACGAATGACGGCTCGATCCGCTTGAGCGCCGGCGTTGGTCTGACCTGGAACAGCCCGTTCGGCTTGATCAATCTCGATATCGGTGAGCCTATCATCATGTACAAATACGATATGACCGAACTTTTCCGCGTCGGCTTTGGCACGAGGTTCTGAAACAGAATGCGTTACGCCGCTTCCGCTCTTGCGCTCGCGCTCGCGAGTGCCATCCTCCTCATGCCGCTCGGCCCCGCGCGCGCGCAGCAGGCCCCCCAACAATCGCCGCAATGGTTCGTGCCCGGCCAGCAGCAGCAGAAGGCGCCGCCGCGCACCAATCCGCACGCAACGCCGCAAGCCGCCCCCACCCCCGGCCCCGAGGCGGCCCAGACCCCGCAGCCGGCCGGCCCACCGCCGCCGCAAATGCAGTTGCAATTGCCGCCGGTGCCGCAATTACCGCCCTTGCCCAAGGGGTCAGCGCCGCCGGCGGCGGTGATCGGTGTGCTCGGCGTGCCCGAGGTGATGCGTGCCTCGACCGCGGCGCAAGAGGTCGAACGCACCATCGGCGGCCGTCGCGCCAAGCTCAACCAAGACGCCCAAAAAGAGCAAGCCGCTTGGCGCGACATGCAGCAGGCGCTGGTCAATGATCGCGCCAAGCTCAAACCGGATCAGATCCGCGCCCGCGAACGTGCTTTGCAGGACCGCATCACCACCGCCCAGCGCCAGTTCCGCGATCGCAACCGGATCATCCAGGAAGAAGGTCAATACGCCCTCGGCCAGATCGAGCAGACTCTGATCGCGGTCATCCGTCAGGTCTCGGAAAGCCGCGGCATGAACCTCGTGTTGCACCGCCAGCAGGTCGCGCTCAACGTCAACGAATTCGACATCACCGCCCAGGTCGCCGATGAACTCAACAAGATCCTGCCGCATGTGATCATCCCCGCCGAAGGACAGGAGCCACCGATGGTGCCGGTCAAGCCACCAGGTGCCCCGGCGGTCGCGGGCGCAACGCCACCCGCCGGCGCCCCGGCAGCCGGCACGACGTCGGCGAATGCCCCGCCAACGCCAAGTGCCGGCGCCCCGGCGCCGGCGGTCTCGGTGACCACGGCGCC
>NZ_JBMFWJ010000007.1:0-5537 GCF_049965395.1 Acidibrevibacterium sp. | reverse complement strand
CGCCAACGCCAAGTGCCGGCGCCCCGGCGCCGGCGGTCTCGGTGACCACGGCGCCACCCGCCGCGAGCACGCCCGCGGCCGGCGACAAGTAAGGCCATGGTGTCGGAAGTCGCCGGCGATCCGCGGTTTTTCCGGCGCGCCGGGCCGTTCAACATCGCCGCCATCGCCGCCGCCGGAGACGCCAAGGTCGAAGGACACGCCGCGAGCGCGATCGCGGCACGGCTTTTTACCGGGATCGCGCCGCTGCAAAATGCCGGGCCAACGGAGGTCAGCTTTCTCGACAATCGTCGCTATGTCGGCCTGCTCGGCACGACCAGGGCCGGCGCGGTGATCATCCATCCCGACCTCGCGAGCGCGGTGCCGCAAGGCGCCGTCGCCCTCATCACCCCCGACCCCTATCTCGCTTGGGCGCGGGTTGCGTCGCTCTTTCACCCGCTCCCGCCGGCGGTGCCGGGGATCGCGCCGAGCGCTGTCATCGATCCCACAGCGCGGATCGACGCTGCGGTGGAAATCGGGCCGCTCGCGGTGATCGGCGCCGGCGCCGAGATCGCCGCCGGTTGCCGGATCGGACCGCTTGCGGTGATCGGTGCCGGCGTCTCCCTCGGTCGCGATTGCCGGATCGGCGCTCATGTCAGCATCAGCCACGCCCTGATCGGGGCGCGAGTCGCGATTTATCCCGGCGCCCGCATCGGCCAGGACGGTTTCGGCTTCGCCGTCACCGAGAGCGGTTTCGTCTCGGTGCCACAGATCGGCCGGGTGATCATCGAGGACGATGTTGAGATCGGTGCCAACACCACGATCGACCGCGGCTCCGTCGCCGACACCGTCATCGGCGCCGGCTCCCGGCTCGACAATCTGGTGCAGGTCGGGCACAACGTGCGCATTGGTCGTGCTTGCGTTATCGTCGCGCAGGCCGGTATTTCGGGCTCGACGGTGCTCGAGGATTTCGTGATGGCAGGCGGTCAAGCCGGCTTGATCGGCCATTTGCACATCGGCCGCAAGGCGCGTATCGGCGCCCAGGCCGGGGTGATGGCGGATGTCGCGGCCGGAGCCAGTGTCGTCGGCAGCCCGGCGCAGCCGGTCTCGACCTTTTTCCGTGAGGTCGCGACTCTGCGCCGCCTCGCCAAGACCGGCAAGCGTAAAACGGCCCGCGCTGACGCCGAGAGCAGTGCTGCGGAGACCGAAGCGTGACGGCCGCGCGGTGAGCCACTCCCCGCCGCTGGTGGAACGAGACGAGGGAAACGGATAGAGAAACGCCCATGGATGCAGGTTTGAAGGAAAATACTGCCGTGGCCGAGGCGGCGTCCCGGGGAATGGTGATCGATATTGCCGGGATCATGCGTGCGATCCCGCATCGTTACCCCTTCCTTCTCATCGACCGCGTGGTTGAGCTATTTCCCAATGTCTCGGCGATCGGAATCAAGAACGTCACCGCCAATGAAGAGTTCTTCCAGGGGCATTTCCCCGGCCGGCCGGTGATGCCCGGGGTTCTGATCATCGAAAGCATGGCGCAGACCGCGGCGGTTCTGGTGGTGGGAACGCTGGGGCCGGAGGAGGCCGGCAAGCTGGTCTATTTCATGTCGGTCGAAGGCGCCAAATTCCGCCGCCCGGTCGCCCCTGGCGATCAGCTCCGCATCCATGTCGAGAAGCAGCGTAACCGCGGCAATGTGTGGAAATTCGCGGCAGTCGCGCGGGTTGACGGGGTGACCGTCGCGGAGGCGACCTTTACCGCGATGATCATGGACCAGCGCGCGGCGTGAGCGGCATTCATCCCCGCGCGCTGATCGCGTCCGGTGCCGAGATCGGCGACGGGGTCGAGATCGGTCCCTGGTGCTCGGTGGGCGCGGGCGCCGTCATCGAGGACGGCGCCAGGCTGGTTTCGCATGTGGTGGTCGAAGGCAGGACACGTATTGGCGCCGGCGCCATTCTTTATCCGTTTTGCACGGTCGGCCTCGCGCCCCAAGATCTCAAATATCGCGGCGAAGCGACCGAGACGGTGATCGGCGCGCGCACCCAGATTCGCGAACACTGCACCATCCATCGCGGCACGGTGACCGGCGCCGGTATCACCCGCGTCGGTGCCGATTGCCTACTGATGGCAGTCACCCATGTCGCGCATGACTGCGCCATCGGCGACGGGGTGATCATTGCCAACAACGTGGTGATGGGCGGACATGTCGAGATCGGTGACGGGGCGGTGATCGGCGGCGCCGCGGCCCTGCATCAGTTCGTGCGCATCGGCCGCGGCGCGATGGTCGGCGGCGTCTCCGGCGTCGAGGCCGATGTCATCCCGTTCGGCAGCGTGATCGGCAACCGCGCCCGGCTCGCCGGCCTCAATCTCGTCAAGCTCAAGCGCACCGGCGTGCCGCGGGCCGAAATCCACCGCCTGCGCCGCGCTTTCCGCATCCTGTTCGGCCCCGAGGGCGGTGTCTTTGCCGCGCGCGTCGCGCAAGTGCGGGCTGCCTATGGCGAGGACAGGCTGGTTGCGGAAATCCTCGCTTTCATCGACGCGCCTAGCCACCGCGGCCTGATTCGTGCCGCCATCGGTGCCGAAAGCGACAACGACGTCTAACGGGGCAGGCGGCGGGGTGCCGAACCGCGGCTTATACCGCTCGCCATCCCGGCTTGCTGGGATCGAGCCATTTCAGCCCGCCCGGCCCGAGGCCGCAGAGCGCGATTACCGCCGGCTCCTTCATCCCGCGCTTGACACCGTCATAATGCGGTGTGCCGGCGACGCGGCGGACGAAGCTCCCGGCCGGCGCCGCGACCGTCTGGTCGGGGTCGAAATCGGCGCCGCTATTGATCATCCAGGTGCCCGAGAGAACGACGCAGAGTCGATCGGTGAGATAGGTGTGCGGCGCGCTCATGTAGCCGGGATACCATTTGATGAGTACCAAATAGAGCCCGGGTTCGGTGCTCGCGCCCCAGAGCGGCGCCATCTCGACCGAACGCGGCGGAAACCCTGGCTGCGGCTGAAACGCGATCTGCTCTGGCAGGCGCAGGATGGTCTCGCTCGGGTCGATCGGGCTCGCAGCGGCGCTGCCCGCCCACATCGCCGGGAGCGCAGCCAGCAGCGGCGCCAACAGCAACGCTCGCCGGCCAGGGGGAATGCCAGGGGGAATGACGGATGGATCGGCGAAAATCTCGGGTGCGGTGTCGCCTGGCAGAGCGTTGGTCATGGCGCGGCGTGCCTCCTCTGGGGCTTGGTGATTTTTTGCGCGCGGCATTGCCGGGGCGGCTCGCAATTGCGTATTTTCACGAGAATTTGATCCCCCTGTCTCCTGCCGGACGGTCGATATGCGAAGAATTCCGTTTGAGTCCCTATCGGATTTCTCAATCCATGCCAAGGTTATCCGTTAACCTTCCCGGGCACTCGATGGTCTACCATGACAAAATGGCATAGTCGGGAGGTGGCATGCGCTGGCTCATCGCGGGGGTGACATCGGATCGCGATCTGCTGCTCTCCAGCCTTTCGCTCGCGATCTCGATTGCGCTCTGCCCGCTCGCGCTGGTGATGTTCTTTCGCGCCATGGCAAGCCATGGCCGGCGGCGCCTCGCCTGGCTGCTGGCGGCGGCGACCGCGTGCGGCACTGGCATCTGGGGTGTCGCGCTGCTCAGCCACGTCGTGTTCACCTCGGCGACGCGGCTCGCGGATGCGCCGTGGCTGCTCGGGCTATCGCTCGTTGAAGCGGTCACCGGCACGCTCGGCGCATTCTCGCTTTGGAGCCGCTCGCGCGGGCAGCCTTCCTTTATCATGCTCGGCGGCGCGATGCTCGCACTTGCGGTGGTCGCGATGCATTTCACCGGCCTCGCCGCCTCCCCCTCCCTGGCCGCGAAGGCTGCGGCTGGCAACACTGTCGATCTGCCGGGTTTCGTGCAGATCTTCATTGTGCTCGGCGGTGTCGCGCTGCTGATCTTGTTGCTTGGCGCCGTCGTCACCGTGGTCGATGTCCGTTTCGTGCTTCGCCGTGCCGAGGAAGCACAGCGGCTGCGCCAACTCGCCGATTCCGCGTTCGAGGGGCTGCTCATCCACCGCGACGGCATCATCCTCGATGTCAACACCGCCCTCACCGCTATCGTCGGCCAGCCCCGGGAAGCCCTGATCGGTGGCCATGTTCTTGATTTCGTCTCACTTTCTTCGCAGTTCCTGGTTCGCGAACGCCTCGCGATGAAGCCAAACCGGGTCGACGAGTTCGAAATCGTGCTTCCGGATGGCACGCGCCGCATCGCCGAAGTGCTCTCGCGCCCGATCCTGCATGGCGGCCAACCCGCGACGGTCGCCGCCATTCGCGACATTTCTGAGCGCAAGCAGGCACAAGCGCGAATCGAGCACCTCGCCCGCCATGACCCGCTGACCGGGCTTCCCAATCGCGTGAAATTCCTCGGCCTGCTCAAGGATCTCCTGGCCCGCGCCGACGAATCCGGTGCTTTCGTCGGCCTTCTTCTCCTCGATATCGACCGGTTCAAATTCGTCAATGGCCTCTATGGGCATGATATCGGCGATGGGTTGCTGCGCATCGTCGCGCGGCGTCTCGTTGCACTGGTGCGACAAGACGCAAAGGGCGAAGGGCACGTGGCGCGGCTCGGCGGCGATGAATTCGCGATCGCCCTGCCGCCCGGGCGTCAAGGCAGCGTTGCCGTCACGATGGCCGAGACGCTGCGAGCTTCCCTCGCCGAGCCGTTCGAGATTTCCGGCCAGTCGGTGCAGATCAACGCGCGGATCGGCATCGCCCTCGCGCCGCAGCACGGCCAAACCGTCACCGCGCTGATGAGCAGCGCCGATACCGCGCTGTTTTGGGCCAAGCGTGACGAACGGACCGCCATCCGCATTTTCGAGCCGGCCATGGAAAGCGAATTGCGGGTGCGCCGGAGAATGGAACGCGATCTTCGCCTCGCCGTGCAAAATCGTGCGTTCAAGCTCCATTATCAGCCGATCTACGCGATCGATGGCCAAACCCTGTGCGGGTTCGAGGCGTTGCTCCGCTGGTTTCAGAAGGATCGTGGCTGGACGGCGCCGAGCCGCTTCATCCCGTTGGCCGAGGAAAGTGGCCTGATCGGCGCGATCGGCCGCCAAGTTCTGGAAACCGCCTGCGCCGAGGCCGCCAATTGGCCGGACGCGCTTTACGTCGCGGTCAATCTCTCGCCGGTGCAGTTCCGGGCCGATGATCTCGTCGGCACCGTGACCGAAACTCTTGCCCGCACTCGGCTCGCGCCGGAACGGCTCGAACTCGAACTCACGGAAGGCGTGCTGATCGATGATACCGAACGCGCTCGGGCGCAACTCGTTGCGCTCAAGGCGCTTGGCGTCGGCCTCGTCCTCGATGATTTCGGCACCGGCTATTCCAGTCTCAGCTATCTTGGCCGTTTCCCTTTCGACAAATTGAAGATCGATCGTGCCTTCGTCTCGCGCCTCGCCGACGGTGCCGACGCCGCAACGATCGTTCGCGCAATTTCGGCGCTGGCCCAGGGCCTCGGCCTCTCGGTGACCGCCGAAGGGGTGGAAACCACAGCGCAGATCGATCTGCTGCGCGCCGTCC
>NZ_JBMFWJ010000006.1:0-86921 GCF_049965395.1 Acidibrevibacterium sp. | reverse complement strand
CGCGGATCGCCAGCGGCAAAACGTCAACAGCAACGGTTTTTTCCTCATAGGCGCCCTAACGCACGGTCACCGTCGGCTCGACGGAAATGCCGAGCGGGAGTGGCAGTTGCGGGTCAAGCCCGCTGTCGATGTCGATTTTCACCGGCACCCGCTGGACGATCTTGACGAAATTGCCGGTGGCGTTTTCCGGCGGGAAGGCGGTGAATTTGCTGCCCGATCCCTTCTGGATGCTGTCGACATGGCCGGTGAGGGCAAGCGCGGGATAGGCATCGACCCGGATCATGACTTTCTGCCCCGGGCGCATGCGATCGAGCTGGGTTTCCTTGAAATTGGCGGTGATCCAGACTTGCGGCGAGACGATCGCGAGAATCTGCTGGCCGGGCTGGACGAAATTGCCAAGCTCGACATTGCGCTTGGTGATCCAGCCATCCTGCGGCGCGGTGACGTTGGTGAAGCCGAGATTGATCTCGGCCTGATCGAGCGCTGCCTGCGCCGCGTCCACCTGGGCGTCGAGCTGCTTCACCTGGGTTTCCGCCGCCGCGATGTTCTGGGCGACGAGATTGGCCTCGGTGAGCTGCGCTTGCGCTTGCCGCACGGCGGCGTCGGCCTGGTCGGCGGCGGCGATGGCGGCATCGAGCAGTTCGCGCGTGGTCGCCGCCGGCGGCAAGGCGCGCTGACGGCGGAGATCGGATTGCGCCTTCACCGCCGCCGCTTGCGCCGAGGCCACCGCCGCTTGCGCCGCCGCCTGGCGGGCGGGGTAGGTGGTTTTGGCGATGTCGAGGCTGATGCGGGCATTGTCGCGCTGGGCGCGCGCGAGTTCGAGCTGCCCGCGCGCCTGGTCGCGGGCGGCGCGGAACGGGCGCGGGTCGATCGCGACCAGAAGATCGCCGCGATGGACGAACTGATTGTCATCGACCGCGAGAGTGATCACGTTGCCCGAGACTTGCGGCGCGATGGTGATGGCGCGGCCGTCGGTATAGGCATCATCGGTGCTCACCTCGTCGCGCGTGAGATACCAATAATAGCCGGCGGCGGCGACGACGCCGAGCACGATCAGCGCGAACAGCCCGCGTTTCCACGGCAGCCGCCGCCGCGAAGGCGCGCGGAGCGGCGCGTCGCGCGCGATATCGGTCGGTGCCGGCTCCTCGGTATCCTGATAGTCCGCCATGCGTCAGCTCCTTGCGGCGCGGGATGAGAGCAGTCTCGCCATGCCAATAAAACCGAACCGTTCGGTCAGCAAGCCATTCCCTGGTGTTCGTTGCGGCGTCGTCATTGCGGGACCTTAATCGACGAAAGCCTGCGTGCGCACCAGCCGGGCGTAAAGCCCATCCTCGGCGAGGAGCGCGCGATGTCCACCCTGTTCGGCGGTGCGGCCGGCCTCCAGCACCACCACGAGATCGGCATCCCGCACCGTCGAGAGCCGATGGGCGACGACGATGGTGGTGCGGCCGGCGCGCAGCCGGGCGAGGGCGGCTTGCACCGCGGCTTCGCTTTCGGCGTCGAGCGCGCTGGTCGCCTCGTCGAGCAGCAAGATGCGCGGGTCGCGGAGAATGGCTCTCGCCAGTGCCACGCGCTGCCGCTGGCCGCCGGAAAGCCGCTGCCCGCCGGGGCCGACGCGGGTTTCAAACCCCTCGGGCAGGGTGGTGATGAACTCCCCCGCCGCCGCCAGCGCCGCCGCCCGCACCGCGGCATCGCTCGCCCCCGGCCGTCCCATGCGGATATTGGCGGCGATGGTATCATCGAACAACAGCGCGTCCTGGCCGACATAGGCGATGGCATCGCGCAATGAGGCGAGTGTCACCGCCCGCACATCGGCGCCATCGACCAGAACCCGCCCGGCGCTTGCGTCCATCAGCCGCGGGATGAGCGCGAGCGCGGTCGATTTTCCCGCCCCCGACGGCCCGACCAGCGCCACCGTCTGCCCGGGTTCGGCGGTAAACGAGAGCCCGCGGAGCCCGGCGCGGCCATCGGGATAGGAGAACCAGACGGCATCGAACACCACCTGCCCGTGGCCCATGGGCAGCGGCGGCGCGCCCGGCGGGTCGACCACCGACGCCGGCTCGTCGATCACCGCGAAGATGCGGACGAGACCGGCGAGCCCCTCCTGCAGCGCCGCATTCATCGTCCCGAGGGCGCGCAGCGGGCGCGAGGCGATGAGGAGGGCGGCGACGAAGCCGGTGAAATTGCCGACGCTCGCCCCCCCCATCGCCGCCCGCCAGCCGGCGAAGCCGATCACCGCCGCGACCGCGACGCCGCCCAGCACCTCGAGCACCGGGTCGATCCGCGCGCGCGCGCGCGCCATGCCGTAAAGCGCCCGGTAAAGCCGCGCGAAGGCGCCCTCGGCGCGCGCCGTCTCGGCCGCTTCGAGGCGATAGGCGCGGACGGTGCGCGCCTGCGCGAAGCTTTCATGCAACAGCGCCGCGGTCTCGCCCATGCGTTCCTGCATGCCGCCCGAGGCCCGGCGCACCCGCCGCCCGACCCGGTCGATCGGCAGCGCCGCCAGCGGATAAAGCGCCGCCGCGATCAGGCTCAGCATCCAGTCGAGATAAAGCATCGAGCCGATCAGCCCGACCACCGTCAGCACATCGGCGATACCGTTCACCGCCCGCGTCATCGCCTCGCGGATCACCGTCGCATCGGTGGTGAAACGGGCGGCGAGCTGCGCCGGCGCCTCGCGCTCCAAGCGCGCGAGATCGGCGCGCACGAGATGGCGGAACATGTCCCCTTGCAAGCCGCGGATGGTCTGCAGCACCACGTTCTGGACCGCGACATTCTGAAAATACTGCGCAAGCGCCTTGATCGTGGTGATCGCGAGTACGAGCGCCGGCACCTGATAGAGAATCCGCGCATCTTTCGCGGCAAACAGCGAAAACGCATGCTCGATCACCACCGGATAGAGCGCCGTCGCGCCCGACATCAGGAGGGTTGCGACGATGACGAGGCCGACCCGGCGCCATTGGCCGCGGATCTGTTCGCGCCAGAGCCGGCGCAGCAGCGTGAGCGTGCCGGTCATGACGCGGTGGTCTCCTTGACGAGGTCGGCGAGGATGGCGCGGCACGCCGCGGCGTCGGGGCAGCCGGCTTGCAGCCACCGCGCCCGGGTTTGCGCAAGCAGACGGCCGATTTCGGGCCCTGGCGGCACCCCGAGCGCGAGGACATCGCGCCCGGCGAGCGGGAACACCGGCGCTGGGGTCGCGCTGATCTCGGCGGCGAGCGCCTCGTCGCCGGCGATCAGGGCGCGGCCGGCGAGGATGTCGGCCGGGGTTTCGGCGAGCGCTTCCCTGAGACAGCTTGGATCGGGCGGCGGCGCGCGGAAGGCGGCAAGGCGGGCGCGCTCGGCGCGGGAGAGATGGAGGCGATCGGCGAGTGCTTCGGGATCGCCGCGCAGAATGGCGGCAAGGCGGAGCAGCGGATCGGGGCACGCCGGCAACCTCGCCCCGGCATCGGCGCCTTCGGGCAGCACGGCGGCGAGCACGCCGAGTTCGGCCATCAGCCGCAGGGTCGGCGCCGGATCGGGGGCGGCGAGCAGGCGTTTTATTTCGCTCCAGACTCTCTCCGGCGACAGCCCGGCAAGGCCGGGGATGGCAGCCTGCAGGCTTGCTTTCGTTGCCGCATCCGGCGGAGTGCGGCCATAGCGCGCCTGAAACCGAAAAAACCGGAGGAGGCGGAGATAATCCTCGGCGAGGCGGCGCGCCGGATCGCCGACGAACCGCACCCGCCCGGCGGCGAGATCGTCAAGGCCGCCGCAATAATCGTAAACCGCCCCGTCCGGCGTCATCGAGAGGGCGTTGATGGTGAAATCGCGCCGCTCGGCATCCTCCTCCCAGGCATCGGTGAAGGTGACGCGGGCATGGCGGCCATCGGTTTCGATGTCGCGCCGGAGCGTCGTGATCTCGACGGCGCGCGGGCCGGCGAGCGTCGTCACCGTGCCGTGGGCGAGCCCGGTCGGGATGGTGTGAAGCCCTGCCCGGCGCAGCGCCGCCATCACCTCGTCCGGCGGCAGTGGCGTTGCGAGATCGATATCGCTGACGGCGATCCCGAGCACGGCATCGCGCACCGCGCCGCCCACCACCCGCGCCGAGGGGAGGGCCGCGAACACCCGCGCCAAGGCAGGCTCGGCGAGGAAAGCCGGCGGCGGAAGGTGGCAAGCCGGGAGGGTCATAGGCGAGAGGCTATCACATACCGGGAAGGCTGCGCAGGGCTTCGGCGAACTGCACCAGGATCGCCGCCGTCGCCCCCCAGATGACATGCTCGGGGTGCGGATAGACCCAGAACTCGCGCATCATGCCGCGAAAGGGGGCGCGCTCGCGGGTTGGCGCGGCGGGATCGAGCACGGTTGCGAGCGGCAGCGCGAAAATCGCTTCGACCTCCGCCGGCGCTGGGCGAAGCGCCATCCCGGGCGGGATCAGGCCGAGCACCGGGGTGATGCGAAAGCCGGTGCCAGTCACATGATCGCAAAGCCGCCCGGCCAGCTCGACCTGCGCGGGATCGAGGGCGATTTCTTCCTCCGCCTCGCGCAGCGCCGCGGCCTCGGGCGAGGCATCGGTGGGGTCGATGCGGCCGCCGGGGAAGCTCACCTGGCCGGCATGGCGGGCAAGGGTCGCGGTGCGTTTGGTCAGCAGCACGGCCGGCTCCGACCCGAGCACCAGCGGCACCAAGACGGCGGCGGCAATCTGCGCGCCTTCCCAGGGTGGGGGTTCGCGCGCTGGCCCGCCACGCAGCGCGCCGCAGCGGCCGAGCGCGGCAAGGCGGGCGCGCAACTCCTGCTCGGTCATCGCTCGCGCGGCGTCGTTAGAGATCGTCGTCGGTGCAAGAGTCACCGAGGGGGAAAAACCGCCCACAGCTCCAGACGCCGAGCCGTCGCTCACCGTTCACGTCATGCGGTTCGGCCAGCGCTGCGAGTTCGTAATAGACCGGACGGGCGATACGGGCTTCGATCGGGAACCGCCCGGCGCCATCACGAAGCTTGATATAGGGCGTTGGCGCGCAGGTGATCGGGTCGTGGGCGATCCGGATCGGGTGATCGGGCCCGGCGGTGACGATTTGGTCGATGTTGGTTCTAAAGGAAAGCACTTGATCGCGGCCGGCGCCGCGCCAATCGACCTCGACGGCGACGAAGGGCGCGTCCTCCACCTCGATGCGGCCGCGCTCGCCTGGCGTCTCCAGCCAGAAACTGCCATCGGCTTCGCGCTTCAGAACCGAGGCGAAGAGGCAGACCAGCTCTTTGCGCCCAATCGGGCTGCGGCAATAGAGCCAGGTGCCATCGCGGCGGATGAGAAAGGGCATGTCGCCACACTCCACCGGCATCCGCTCGGGGCGCGAGAACGCCGCCGCCTTCTTCATTCCGATGGCTCCGATGTCGTTCATGTTCAACCTCTCTCGCCGGTTCTCCGCCCCGCCGCCAACGCGCCTCAAGCGTTCGCGACCCCTCGGGGGCTCGCCCTGCGTAACCCGTGTCCCACATATAGGAACGCTTGCCGGGGCGAGGAAAGAGCGCGCATAGAGATTTCGCGTGCCTTACGTTGCATCTTGGGCCTTCGCGCCGAGCCCGCTCGCCGGCGGCTCTTTGCGGGCGAAGATTGCGAAGGCGAGCGGCGGACGAAAACGGGACAACCAAGGATGGGGCTGCGGTGATGGCGGGCGATAGCGAAAGCACCTTGGCGCTGGCTGAGATCGAGAGGCTGGCGCCGCGTCTCGCAGCACTCCGCGCCGAGATCGGCCAGGCGATTTTCGGCCAGCAGGCGGTGGTCGAACAGACCCTGATCACCTTGCTCGCCGGCGGGCATGTCCTGCTCGTCGGCGTGCCGGGGCTCGGCAAGACGCTTTTGGTCGAAACACTCGGGACGGTGCTCGGCCTTAGCGCGCGCCGGGTGCAGTTCACGCCCGATCTGATGCCGGCCGATATTCTCGGCAGCGAAGTGCTCGACGAGGGCGCGGACGGCCGGCGGCGCTTTCGCTTTCTGCCGGGGCCAGTGTTCTGCCAGCTTCTGATGGCCGATGAGATCAACCGCGCGAGCCCCCGCACCCAGTCCGCACTGCTGCAGGCGATGCAGGAGGGGAAGGTTGCGATCGGCGGCACCGAACATCCCCTGCCGCGGCCGTTTCACGTTCTCGCGACGCAGAACCCGATCGAGCAGGAAGGCACCTATCCGCTGCCCGAGGCGCAGCTCGATCGCTTCCTGATGGAAATCGATATCGGCTATCCCGATCTCGCCGATGAACGCGCCATGCTGCTCGCAACCACCTCCGATCGCGAACTTGCGCTCCGCCCGGTGATCGATGGCGAGGCGCTGCGTGCCGCGCAACGCCTGGTGCGGCGCTTGCCGGTCGGCGAAAGCGTGGTCAGCGCGATCCTGGCCCTGGTGCGCGGCGCCCGCCCCGAAAGCGCCGCGCTCGCCGATCTCGCAAGCCAGATCGCCTGGGGGCCGGGGCCGCGCGCGGCGCAAGCGCTGATGCTCGCGGTGCGCGCCCGCGCCCTGCTCGACGGCCGGATCGCGCCCAGCCTCGATGATGTCGTGGCGTTAGCGGCGCCGGTGCTGCGCCATCGCATGGCGCTCACCTTCGCCGCCCGCGCCGACGGGGTAACGCTCGCCGGGGTGATCGCGCGGCTGGTGGAACGCCTGGGATGAGGGCGGCGGCGCGCCGGGCGGAAGCGCTCGCAGCGCGGCTGCCGCCCTTGCTGCTCGCCGCCGAGCGGGTGGCGGCGACGGTCGCCGCTGGCCTGCATGGCCGCCGGCGGGTCGGCGAGGGCGATAGTTTCTGGCAGTTTCGGCCTTTCGCCACCGGCGATGCGACGGCGCGCATCGATTGGCGGCAATCGGCGAAATCGCATCGCACGTTCGTCCGCGAAACCGAATGGGAGGCGGCGCAGACCTGCTTTCTCTGGCGCGATGCCTCGCCCTCGATGCGCTGGCGCTCGCCCCTGGCGCCGGTCGAGAAAGCAGCACGCGCCGAGCTTTTGCTGCTTTCGCTTGCGGCGCTTTTGCTGCGCGGCGGCGAGCGGGTGCGGCTGATCGACACCGCAACCCCGTTTTCCGCCGGCACCGCAGCCCTCGCCGGCCTCGCCGAGGCGCTGGCGCGCGCGCCGGAAGGCGCCGGCCTGCCGCAAGCGGGCGCGCTGCCGCGCTTTGCCACGGTCGTGCTGATCAGCGATTTTTTGAGCCCGATTGCGGAGATCAGCGCCCTGCTCGGCCGCTTTGCGGCGCTTTCGGCGCGCGGCGTGTTACTGCAAATCCTTGACCCCGCCGAGCGCGATCTTCCCTATGACGGGCGGGTGAGGTTTCTCGGCCTGGAAGGCGAGGGGGAGATGGTCATTCCGCGCGTCGAAGGGGTGCGGGCGGCCTATCAGGCGCGGCTTGCGGCGCAAACCGCGGCGGTCGCCGAAAGCGCCCGCAAGGCCGGCTTCGGCTTTGCGAGCCACCTCACCGACCGGCCGCCGGAGACGGCGTTGCTTGCGCTTTATATGGCGCTCGCGGCATGAGCTTCGAGACGCCTTGGCTGCTTGCCGCGCTCGCCCTGCTGCCGGTGCTGTGGTGGCTGCTCCGCGTCACGCCGCCGGCGCCGCGGCGGCAGAGTTTTCCGGCCTTGCGCTTGCTCCTCGGCCTCAAACCCGCCGAGGAAAGCGCCGCGCGCACGCCGCTCTGGCTGCTCGCCCTGCGCCTGCTCGCCGCCGGCCTCATCATTCTCGGCCTTGCCGGGCCGATCAGCGGCGGCGGCGGCGCCTTGCCGGGCAGCGGGCCGCTGCTCCTCGTGATCGACAATTCCTGGGCCGCCGCCGCGACGTGGGGGGCGCGCCGGGACGCTGCCGAGGGGGTTCTCGACCGCGCCGAGCGCGCCGGGCGGCCGGTTGCGGTGCTGGCGACGGCGCCGCTCCCCGATGGCACGCCGCCGCGCCCGACACCGCCGATGCCGGTCGCCGACGCGCGGGCGCGCCTGGCCGCGATCGTCCCCGAACCCTGGCCCCCGGCGCGCGCCGAGGCGGCGGCGGCGCTCGCGGCAAAGTCTTGGCCGAATGCCGGCATCGTCTATCTGCCCGACGACCTCGCAGCACCCGATGAACGCGGCTTCGCCGCCGCCCTCGCCGCGATCGGCCCGGTTCTGGTTTTGCAAGGGGCGCCGATGCCGCCCCGGCTTTTGCTGGCGCCGCGGGTCGCCGGCGAAGCGCTCGCGGTGCGGCTTGCGCAGTTGCCGGTTGCCGGGCCGAGCCCACCCGCCATCGTGCTTGCCGAAACCGGCGATGGTCGCGCCTTGGCGCAAACCACGATCACGCTCGGGCCTGGGGCGGCGGGCGGCGAGGCGGCGTTTCGCCTGCCGCCGGAGATCCGCAATCAGCTCGCCCGGCTGGTGCTGGCGGGGCCGGCCTCGGCGGGTAGCGTGGTTTTGCTCGACGAGCGCTGGCGCCGCCGCCCGGTTGGGCTCGCCGCGGCGGACGCGATCAGCGCCGAGGTGCCGCTGATCGGCGATCTCTACTATCTCCGGCGCGCGCTCTCGCCCTATGCCGAGATCCGCGAGGGCAATCTCGCCGATCTGCTGGCCCGGCCGCTCTCGGTCCTCATCCTCGCCGACCGGCCGATCGCCGACGCCGATGAGGCCGCCGCGGTCGCCCGTTTCGTCGATGGCGGCGGCGTTTTGGTCCGCTTCGCCGGGCCGCGGCTCGCCGAACACCCCGACAGCTTCCTGCCAGTGCGGCTGATCACCGGCGATCGCGCGATCGGCGGCGCGATGTCTTGGGGGCAGCCCGCGCATCTCGCACCGTTTCCGCCCACCTCGCCCTTCGCCGGCCTTTCGGTGCCCGATGAGGTGACGATCACCCGCCAGGTGCTCGCCGAGCCGACGGCGGCGCTCGCCGGCCAGACTTGGGCGGCGCTCAGCGACGGCACACCGCTGGTGACCGCCGCGGCGCGCGGGGCGGGGCGGGTCGTGCTGTTTCATGTCACCGCCAATGCCGATTGGTCCAATCTGCCGCTCTCAGGCCTTTTCATCGAGATGCTGCGCCGGATCGTCGGGCTTTCCGCCGGGATCGCGGCGCCGCGCGATGCAGCGCCCCTCGCCCCCGCCGAGACGCTCGACGGGTTCGGCGTGCTCGGCCCGCCAGGCTCTAGCGCGCGCCCGCTCGCCGTCGCCGCGTTTGCGACGACGCCGCCCTCGCCCGCCTTCCCGCCTGGCCTTTACGGGCCGGAAAACGCCCGCGTTGCACGCAATCTCGCCGACGGCCTGCCGCCGCTCGCCGCCGAAGCCGCGATCGCTGGCGCCCGGGTCGCAGATTATGGCGCGCTTGGCCGCACGCGCGCGTTCGGCCCCGACCTGCTGGCGGCGGCGCTCGCCCTCTTCGCCCTCGATCTGCTGCTTTCGCTGTTCCTGCGCGGGGTTTTGCGCGCCCGCTGGGCGGCGCTCGCCCTTCTCCTCGCCGTGCCGGTCGCAGGGCGCGCGGAGATGCCGGCGAGCGACAATCCGGCGCTGCAAACGCGGCTCGCCTATGTCGTGACCGGCGATGAGGATGTCGATCGGGTGTCACGGAGCGGCCTTGCCGGGCTTTCCGATTACGTCAACGAGCACACCGCCGCTAGCCTCGCAGCACCGACCGCGGTGACGCCGGGGAGCGACGATCTGAGCTTCTATCCGCTGCTCTACTGGCCGATCACCACGGTGCCGCCGGCCGCCGGCGAGGTCGCGGCGCTCAATGACTATATGAGCCATGGCGGCATCATCCTGATCGACACCCGCGACGCCGATGCCGGGGCCGCGTTCAACCCCGGGGGGGCGGCGATGCTGCGCCGGCTCGGCGTCGCGCTCAGTATTCCGCCACTCGCGCCGCTCACCGTCGATCACGTGCTGGCACGGACCTTTTATCTGCTCCGCGATTTCCCCGGGCGTTATGACGGCGCGACGGTCTGGGTGCAGCGCGATCAGGACCGCAGCAATGACAGCGTGAGCCCGGTGATCATCGGCGCCAATGACTGGGCGGCGGCCTGGGCGACCGATGCCGACGGCCATCACCCTTACGCCGTCATCCCCGGCGGCGAGCGCCAGCGCCTGCTCGCCTATCGTTTCGGGGTCAATCTCGTGATGTATGCCCTGACCGGCAATTACAAGGGCGATCAGGTCCATGTGCCGGCACTTCTGGAGCGGCTTGGGCAATGAGCGCGGCCAACACGATCGCCGCCCTCCGCTTCGCGCCGCTGGTGCCGCTCTGGCTGCTCGGGCTCTTGGCGCTCGCGGCGCTGGTCGTGCTGGCGCCGGCGCTGTGGCGGCGGGCGCGGGGGGTTTGGTGGCGGCTGGCGGCGTGTCTCGTGTTGGTGCTCTGGCTCGCCGGGCCACGCCTGGTGCAGGAGACGCGGCAAGGCTTGAGCGATATCGGTGTGCTGGTGATCGATCACAGCGCCTCGATGGCGATCGGCGAGCGCACCGCACTCGCCGAGGCGGCGCGGGCGCGGCTCGTCGAAGACGCGGCAAAATTCCCCGACCTCGAGCTTCGCAGCGTCACCGTCCCCGATACCGGCCATGACGGGACGCAGCTTTTCGCCGCGGTGCGCCGCGCGCTCGCCGATATCCCCGAAAGCCGCCGCGCCGGTATCATCGCGATCACCGATGGCGAGGTCCATGACATTCCCGCCAAGCCCGATTGGGGGGGCGCGCCGCTGCAGGTGCTGATCCCGGCCAAGGGCGAGGAGACCGATCGCAGCCTCCGCGTCATCGAGGCGCCGGGCTATGGCATCGTCGGCCATTCCGTCACTCTGAGGGTCGAGGTCGACGATCTCGGCGTCGCCCACCCAGCGCGCGAGACGGCGCTGACGTTGCGGCGCGATGGCGAGCCGCCGCGCGTCCTGCAAGCGCCGATCGGCCGGCCCTACGATATCGAAATCCCGATCACCCGCGCCGGCCCCACCGTGATCGATCTCCAAGCGGCGCCCCTTCCTGGGGCGGTGACGGCGCTCAATGCCCGCGCCGTCGTCACCATCAACGGCGTGCGCGATCGCCTGCGCGTTCTCCTGGTCTCTGGCGAGCCGCATCCCGGCGAGCGCACCTGGCGGCGGCTTCTCAAAGCCGATCCGGCGGTCGATCTCGTTCATTTCACCATCCTGCGCCCGCCCGAGAAGGATGATCTGACGCCGCTCAACGAGCTTGCCCTGATCGCCTTTCCGGTGCGCGAATTGTTCCAAGTCAAGATCAACCAGTTCGATCTGATTATTCTCGACCGCTTCCAGAGCCGCGGCATTCTTCCGATGATCTATCTCCAGAATATCGCCGACTATGTTCGCCGGGGAGGGGCGCTGTTGATGAGTGTCGGGCCGGAATTCGCCGGCCCCGGCAGTCTCGCCGCCACCCCGCTCGCCGATATTCTGCCGGCCGAGCCGGCGGAGGGAGAGGATGCGGTGGTCAACGGCGCGTTCCGCCCGGAGGTGACGGCGCTCGGCGAACGCCATCCGGTGACCGCCGATCTTCCCGGCTGGCATACGGGCGCGCAGCCCACCTGGGGGTCGTGGTATCGCCATATCGCGGTCGGCGAGGGGCATGGCCAAGTGGTGATGCAGACGCCGGACGGCCAGCCGCTCTTGCTGCTCGATCATGTCGGCAAGGGGCGGGTCGCGCTGTTGCTTTCCGATCAGATCTGGCTCTGGTCGCGCGGCCATCAGGGCGGTGGGCCGCAAGCGGAACTGTTGCGGCGGGTCGCGCATTGGCTGATGAAGGAGCCCGAGCTCGAGGAAAACGCCCTTTCGGCGCGCATCGAGGACGGGCGCCTCTTGATCGAAAGCCGCAGCCTCGCGGCCCATCCGCCGGGCGCGGTGACGGTGACCGACCCCGAGGGCCGGAAGATCACGCTCGCGCTGAGCGAGACCGCGCCGGGACGGGCGACGGCGACACTACCGGCGAGTGTGCCCGGCGTGTGGCGGGCAGACGCGGACGGGCGCACCGCTTTCGCCGCAGCCGCCGGCGGCGACCCGCTGGAAATGGCCGATCTCCGCGCCACCGCGACCAAGCTCGCGCCGCTGGTTGCGGCGAGCGGCGGCAGCATCCATTGGCTCGACCCCGACGGCGCGCCGGCGCTCCGCCGCACCGAACCCGATGCCCGCGGCGCCGGCGCGCATTGGATTGGCTTGCGCCGCAATCACGATCACATCGTGACCGGCATCGCGGCGTTGCCGCTCTTGCCGAACGTCGCCGCATTGGCGATCATTCTCGCGCTCATGCTCATCGCCTGGCGGGAAGAAGGCCGATGAGCGGCGCCGGTCATCATCGACAGCAGGGAGGGGTGTGTCTTCCAAAACATCGATTCCCCTGAACGCGGCACATCACCGGGCGCGTCCCCGCCTTGGCCGGCTCTGCTCGCGCTGATCGGGTTCGTGGGGCTCGCGTTGCTCGTTGGCGGCGCGTCCGGCGCGGTCACCGAGATTTCGGTGCATGATTGGTATCCTTCGCTCACCCGCCCGCCCGGCACGCCGCCCAACCGGGCTTTCCCGGTGGTCTGGTCGGTGCTCTATGTGCTGATCGGCGTTGCCGGCTGGCGGGTCTGGCGCGAGCCGCGCGTCGTGACACCCCGGCGGGCGCGGGCGCTCAGCCTCTGGGGCTGGCAATTGCTGTGCAATGCGCTCTGGACGCCGGCGTTTTTCGGGCTCGAAAGCCCGCTCGCCGGGCTTGCGGTGATGGCGGCGCTGATCGCCATGATCGCCATCACCATCGTCGCTTTTTCGCGTATCGATCGGCTTGCCACCACGTTGATGCTGCCTTATGCGGGCTGGGTGCTCTATGCTGCCTATCTCAATGCCGGATTTTGGTGGCTGAACTGAAGGAGCGAGAGGGTTCGATGCGCGTTTTTGCCGATCATCGCTCGCGATGGCGCGCCGGTGCGATCGCGCCGGCGCTGGCGTTGGCGACGCTGCTCGCGACGGGCTTGGTGCCGCATGGCGCGTTCGCGCAGGTGGCGACCCCTGGCCTCGGCGGCGCGGGCGGGGGCGCGGGCGGCGCGCCGGGGGGCGCCGGGCCGGCCGGCTCCAACGCCAGCGACAAGGAAGCGCCGGCGCTCGCGCCCGCCTTGCCGGGCGCGGTTTCGACCACCGATCAGGTCGCGCCGGCGAGCAAGCCGGCGGCGGAAATGTCCCCCAATGACGCGCTGTTTGACGCGATCGAGCGCGGCGATCTCGCGGGTGTGCGCGATGCGCTGTCGCGCGGGGCGCAACTGAACGCGCATGACGTGCTCGGCGAGACGCCGCTCGAGCTTGCCGTCGATCTCGGCTGGCATGCGATCGCGTTCACTTTGCTCTCGATGCGCGGCGCCGCCAGCGGCGACAACAACGCGCAGAATGGGGTTGCGGATATTTCGGTGCTGAGCCGTTCCGAATCCAAAATGGCGGCGCTGACGCGGCTGCCGGAAGCGGCGCCGCGTGGCGGGCACGCGGCACCGGCCGGCGCCATCGCCACCGAGATTGCCTTCACCGGCACGCCCGACCCGGCGGCGGGCTTTCTCGGCTTCGCGGCACCCCATTGACGCTGTGCCCGCGTGCCTTGCGTTTTCTTGGAGGAGATAGGGTTCGATGACGAACGGAAAGCAGACCCCGGCGCGGCGGCTGGTGGCGGCGGGGCTGGCCGCGCTCTGGCTCGCGCCCGCGTTCGCCGCCGCGGCCGAGCCGTGTGCGCGGCCGGCGGACAAAAGCGCGTTCGATGTCGCGGCCTTGAAAAGCCGCCTGATGATCACCGCGCTGACCTGCAACGCGCACGACAAATACAACGATTTCGTCACCCGCTATCGCCTGACCCTCGATCAGCAGGACAAAATCCTCGACGCCTATTTCGCGCGCGCCTATGGCCGCGCCGCGCGCAAGCGGCATGACGATTACACGACGCTGCTCGCCAATACCCTCTCCGAACAGGGGTTAAAGCAGGGCACGCAGTTCTGTGATCAGAATCTCAACGCCTTCGCCCAGGTGATGGCGCTGCATGACGGCGCCGCACTCCCTAATTTCGCCGCCGGCCAAGCGATCGTGCAACCGATTTCGCTCACCCTCTGCCCGGCCGCGCCGGCCGGCAAAACCAAGGCGAAGACGCAAGCGCAAAAAAGCCAGACGCAGAAATCGTCGTCCTGACCGGCGCCGCGACAAAGCGGGCGTGCCGCGTCAGGCCGCAGCGCCGCTTTGGATCGCCGCCAGCACGCTCTCGGGCGTGATCGGCAGCGCCGCAACCCGCGCCCCGAGCGGCGACAGCGCGTCATTCACCGCGTTCAAGACCGCGGCCGCCGCGCCAGCGGTGCCGGCTTCGCCCGCGCCTTTGGCGCCAATGGTCGACTCGGCGGTGGGCGAGCAGAGATGGGTAATGTCGATATCCGGCATTTCGGCCGCCATCGGCACCAGATAATCGGCAAGATTGGCGTTTTGCAATTGCCCCTCGGCATCATAGCGGCAGTGTTCGAACAAGGCGGCGCCGAGCCCCTGCACCACGCCGCCGCGGATCTGTTCATCGACGAGGCGGGGATTGATCACCCGGCCGCAATCTTCGACCACGAAATGGCGGAGCAGCGTGACCATGCCGGTTTCGCGATCGAGTTCGAGATAAGAGCCTTGGACGCCATTGGTGAAGGCGAAGGGATATTCGCGCGGCACGTAATGGCGGGTCGCGATCAGCTCCGGCTGGAGGCCTTCGGGCAGGGTGTCGGGGCGGAAATAGACGATGCGCGCGAGTTCGGCGAGATCGAGCCGCCTATTGCCCGTCTCGCGATCGACGATGGCGTTGTCGCTGATGTCGAGATCGTCGGGCTTGGCTTGCAGGATGGCGCCGGCGACGGTGAGGATCTGCGCGCGCAAGGCGGCGGCGGCGCGCCAGGCGGCTTCGCCGGCGATGCCCGCCCCGCGTGACGCCCAGGTGCCGCCGCCATAGGGCGTCATATCGGTATCGCCGAGGACGACGCGCACCCGCGCCATCGTTACCCCGAGCGCGCTCGCCGCGATCTGCGCGATCATCGTCGCACTTCCCTGGCCCTGCTCGGTGACGCTGCTTTGGAGGGTGACGTTGCCGCTGGCATCGAGCCGGACGACGGCGCCATCCTGGGAGGAAATCCGTGCCCCGCCGACGCCATAAAACGCCGCGCCGGGATTGGTGATTTCAACGAAGCTCGCAATCCCGATGCCGCGCAGAATGCCGCGCTCGCGCAGCCGCGCTTGCTCGCGGCGAAGGGACGGATAATCCATCATCGCCGCGATCTTCTCATGGGCGGCGTGATGCGACAGCGCTTCAAAGCGCAGGCCAGCCGCCGAGCTGCAGGGATAGGCGTCATCGGCGATGAGATTGCGCCGCCGCATCGCCAGCGGATCGAGCCCGAGGGCGGCGGCGGCGCGGTCGATCAGCGATTCCGTCACCGTGGTCGCGATCGGGTGGCCAACCGCGCGATATTGGCTCATCGGCGTTTTGGTCTGAAACACTACCCGGGCGCGCGCCCGGTAATGGGCGAAATCATAGGGGGCGCCGACGAGATTGACGACCTGATTGGCTTCGACGGCGCTGGTGCGGGGATAGACGGAATAGGGGCCGATGCCGGTGAGATCGTCGATCGCAAAGGCGGTGATGCGGCCATCGCGCATGACGCCGATGCGGGCGGTGACGCGATGGTCGCGGGCGTGGATGTCAGAGGCGAAACTCTCCAGCCGGTCGGCAACGAACTTCACCGGCCGGGCGAGGAGACGCGCGAGGGTGACGGTCGCCATCTCGTCGGGATAGGCATGGACCTTGATGCCGAACGAGCCGCCGACATCATGGCAGAGGATGCGCACTTGCGCGTCCGAAAGGCCGAGCTGGGTCGCATAGATGTTTTGCAGCATGTGCGGCGCTTGCGTGCCCTGATGCACCGTGAGCCGCTCGGCCGCCGGATCCCATTCGGCGAGCACCGCGCGCGGCTCGAGCGTCACACCGGTATGGCGGCCGAAGGTCAGGGTCTCGGTGATCACCTGGTCGGCGCTGGCAAAGGCGTCATCGACGGCGCCGACCTCGAGCAGGCGCTCGAAGGCGAGATTGTCGCCGAGTTCGGGGTGCAGCACCATGGCGCCGGGGGCGAGCGCGGCTTCGGGATCGGTCAGCGCCGGCAGCGGCTCATAATCGACGACGACCCGCTCGGCCGCGTCTTCGGCGAGCGCGCGGCTTTCGGCGACGATGGCGGCCACGGCTTCGCCCTGCCAGCAGGCGCGCTCGATCGCGAGCGGGTATTGCGGCGGCGATTTCAGCCCTTTGAGATGGCTGAGCACGCCAACCCAAGGGCGAACATGCGCTGCGAGATCGGCGCCGGTGAACACCGCGGCAACGCCGGCCAGCGCGCGCGCCGGCGCGGTGTCGATCGCGCGGATGCGGGCATGGGCGTGGGGTGAGCGCAAAAAAACGACATGCAGCATGCGCGGGACGACGAGATCGGAGACGAAACGCCCGCCGCCGCGCGCGAGCCGCGCCGCATCCGGCCGCGGCACGGCGCGACCGATGTAAGAATTCGGCCGATCGAGCGGCGAAAGCCCGCCTGTCCCGCTCATCCGCGACACCTCATCCGCCAAGTCTCATCCGCGTTACCCCTCGGCGGCGACTTTCCCCCGAACCGGCGCTCGCGCCAAGCGGAAAATCAGCGATCCATGATCGACCGCCGCATCCGAGCGGCTTGCCGCTCCTGCGCGCCCCATGGTAAGGAGCCCCCGCGCACTCACCATAAGGCCGGCTTTGGGGGATAGTTTAGCGGTAGAACTCCCGGCTCTGACCCGGGCAGCCTTGGTTCGAATCCAGGTCCCCCAGCCATCATCGCCGTGGCATTTGCAGAGCTATCGCATTTGGCCGACGATGGATCGTGCGACGTCGTTGGACCATCCGGCGCGCTTTCGTTTACCGACATCCTCCCGCTCATCGGTCAACGCTGCCAAGATGTCGGCCTGCGCCAGCTCGCCAAGCGCATCGGCATAGATGACGGGCATCTCTCGCGACTATCGTCCGGCCAGCGTCAATCCACCGGAAAGCGGCTTGCGCGGCTGAGACGAGCAAGCAAAGATGGCGATCTCCATGGCCTCGGCGTTTCCAATGCGCCCGAACCGCAACCGCGCCGCAAGGCGGCAGCCAGGCAACCAATACCACCCCCTTCACAAGCCCGTGAGTGCTGCCAAATTGGGGGCTGATGTGGCGATCGCTATATCCCGGCCGAGGGGGAAGCCCCTTCGGTTTCGTCTCAAGCCCCACCCTCTTGCCAAATCCCGCCTCTTGCCGGCATGGTCGAAGATATGCGCCTGTAGCTCAACTGGTTAGAGCGGGCCGCTCATAACGGCTTGGTTGCGGGTTCAAGTCCTGCCGGGCGCAGATCGGATTGGGCCGAACCCATAGCGGCCGTTGCCCCGCCGCGCAGAGCCCCCTAAAACCCCTCCTTCCCTGCCGGAGCCGGATTATGGCGAGTTACCAATACGTCTATGTGATGAAAGACCTCACCAAGGCCTACCCAGGCGGGCGCGAGGTCTTCAAGGGCATTACCCTCTCCTTCCTGCCGGGGGTGAAGATCGGCGTGCTCGGCGTCAATGGCGCCGGCAAATCGACCCTTTTGCGCATCATGGCCGGGATCGAGACCGAGTTCGGCGGCGAGGCCTGGGCCGCAGACGGCGTTCGCGTCGGCTATCTCGCCCAGGAGCCGCGGCTCGATCCCGAGAAAACCGTCGGCGAAAATGTCGAGGCGGCGTTTGCCCCCCTCACCGCCGCGCTCGCGCGCTTCAACGAGATTTCCCAAGCCTTCGCCGAGCCGATGGATGACGCGCAGATGGAGGCGCTGCTCGCCGAGCAGGCCGAATTGCAAGCGGTGATCGACGCCGGCGATGGCTGGGATTTGCAGCGCCAAGTCGAAATCGCCCTCGATGCCCTGCGCTGCCCGCCGGCGGATGCGCTCGTCGGCCCGCTCTCGGGGGGCGAAAAGCGCCGGGTCGCGCTCTGCCGGCTGTTGCTCGAAAAACCCGATCTCCTTTTGCTCGACGAGCCGACCAACCATCTCGACGCCGAGAGCGTGGCCTGGCTCGAACGCACGCTCCGCGACTATGCCGGGACGGTGATCGTCGTCACCCATGACCGCTATTTTCTCGACAACGTCACCAACTGGATCCTCGAAATCGAGCGCGGCCGCGGCTATCCCTTCGAAGGAAATTATTCCTCGTGGCTCGCGCAAAAGCGCAAGCGTCTCGCGCAAGAGGAGAAAGAGGAAAGCGCCCGCCAGCGGGCGCTCGCCGCCGAGGAGGAATGGATCGGCGCGAGCCCGCGCGCGCGCCAGGCGAAGAACCGCGCCCGCATCGCCCGCTACGAGGACATGCTGGCGAAATCGCAGGAACTCGCGACCGGCGTTGCCGAGATCGTCATCCCGCCCGGGCCGCGCCTGGGGGCGACGGTGATCGAGGCCGAAAATCTTACCAAGGGCTATGGCGACCGGTTGCTGATCGATGGCTTGAGTTTCAAATTGCCGCCCGGTGGCATCGTCGGCGTGATCGGCCCGAACGGCGCCGGCAAGACGACGCTGTTTCGCATGATCACCGGCCAGGAGACGCCCGATTCCGGCAGTTTGCGTATCGGCGACACCGTCAAGCTCGGCTATGTCGATCAGAGTCGTGACAGTCTCGATGCCAGCAAAACCGTCTGGGAGGAGATCAGCGGCGGCACCGATGTGATCACTCTCGGCAAACGCGCCGTGCCGTCACGCGCCTATGTCGGCGCCTTCAACTTCAAGGGCGCCGATCAGCAAAAGAAGGTCGGCGTGCTCTCGGGCGGCGAGCGCAATCGCGTCCATCTCGCCAAGATGTTGAAATCGGAGGCCAATGTCATCCTCCTCGACGAACCGACCAACGATCTCGACGTCGATACGCTGCGCGCCCTGGAAGAGGCGCTGGCGGAGTTTCCCGGCTGCGCGGTGATCATCAGCCATGATCGCTGGTTCCTCGATCGGCTCGCGACCCATATCCTGGCATTCGAGGGCGACAGCCATGTCGAATGGTTCGAAGGCAATTTCCAGGCTTACGAAGACGACAAGCGCGCGCGCCTCGGCGCCGAGGCGACCGAGCCGCATCGCATCAAATACCGCCCCCTCACCCGCTGATCCGAGCGCCCAAGCGGGCGCGCCGGCATGAACGGCCGGCTTACGCTCGGCACCGGCCGGCTGATGTTGCGCCCGGTCGCGGGGAGTGACCTCGCCGATCTGATCGCGCTCAAGGCCGACCCTAGAGTGTTCGCGGTGATGCTCGGCGGCGTGCGTTTGCCGCAGCAGACGATGGCCGAACTCGCCGAGGATATCGCCTTCTGGGCGCGCGCCGGGGTTGGCATGTGGTCGGCGCGCACGCGGGCGGATGGCCGCTTCGTCGGCATTGCCGGGATCATGGCGCGGCGCGACGGGCTTAGTCCCGCGCTCCGCTTTGCGCTCTGGCCAGAGGCGCGTGGCCAGGGTTTGGCGCGCGAGGCGGCGGGGGCGGTGCTGCGGTTTGGCCATGAAGAAGCCGGGCTGCCCCTGATCGTCGCGGTGGCGCGCGCTGAGAATTTCGCCTCGCGCATGGTGCTCGGCGGTATCGGCATGCGGCTCGCCGAGAGCTTCACCCGCGACGGCTACGAGATGCTGGTCTATCGCAGCGAACGAGCGCGGATGTAAGCAAAAAATCTTCTTTTTCTGAAGAAAAAGAAGCAAAAAGACTTTCTTTTATTGAGCAAAGCGTATGGCGTTGCTCTCTCTGAAAACAAGACGGGGTTTTTTGGTTCTTTTTTTCAAAAAACCGCTTTTCTCCTGGTTTTACGATGCTTTCGCCAGCGTCCGCCGCATGGCGTCGATCAGAGCCTGAACATTATCGCCGTTGTGCTGGAGGAAGCTCGCGTAATCGCTGCGTTGGGTAAGACGCAGGCTGGTGCCCTCAACCACCAAATCCTCGATCTTTAAGCTGCCATTGATGGTTGCGATCACCCATTGGACCTTGGCCTCTGGGTTGTTGGGACGAAAGATCGTGGTATCGACCCAGACCGTATCATCATGCGGGGCGACGCGGCCGAGCGTGTAGCGCACCCCTTTATATTCCCCGAGATGGCCGGAAATACTGGTCACCAGCACCTGATGGAAGAGGGTAAGGTAGTCATGCTGCTCCGCCGGCGTCGCAAGGCGCCAGAAGCGGCCGAGGCAGAAGCGGCCAATGCCGTCGACATCGACGAAGCGGTCGATGATTTGGCGAATCTGGCCGCGCTTGTCGGTCAACGAGCCAGGACCGTTGATCACGCCGACGAGTTGATCACCCACTTGGCGGACGAAGCCGGCGGGATCGGCGGCACGCGCGCGCCGGCCCCAGAGCAGTGCCGGGACGAGGCCGATGGCCGGAAGAATTTCGCGTCTTTTCAGCATGATCTCTCTTTTCGCGGACTCATCAATAAGGCGTTACTCGGTTTGCGTCGCCGGCGCCGGGAACCAGGCGGGGACGGTGGCGCGGTGGTCATTGCGGATCGCTTCGATCTGGCTCTCGCGGCGCTGGCGATAGAGGCTGCGAATGGTCGCATAGGGGTCGAGCGCGTTTTTTTGCACCTGATCGAGCGAATCGAGCACGCGTGAGCGCACATCGACGGCGTTGAGGCCATAATAGGCCCACTCCAGCGCGTAAACCGTGGTGCCATTCACCATCCAGGTGAACGGCCAATCGGCGATATCGACGCCGAAGCCGGCGAGATCGCGCGGATTGGACGGGCCGAGGACGGGAATGAACAAATACGGCCCCGGTGGCACGCCATAGAGCCCCAGCGTCATGCCGAAATCGGCATCGTGATTGGGATAGCCCCAATGCTTCGCGACATCGAAAAACCCGCCGATCCCAAAGGTCGAGTTGATCAGAAAGCGCATCAGCGTGTCACCGGCGCGCCGTGGCTCGGCTTCGACGACATCGTTGAAGAACACTGTCGGGTCGTTGAGATTGACGAGCATGTTGTGCACGCTCTCACGCGCGCCATCGGGGAGCACGTAACGATAGGCTTCCGCCGCCGGTTTCAGCGTTACCGCGTCGAGCTGTTCATTGACCTTGTAGAAAAACCGATTGGTCGGTTCCAGCGGGTCATTGGTCTGCCGGTAATCGGCGAGCGCCTCCTTGTCATCGGCCGGCGGGGGAGTGGCGCAGGCGCTCACGAGAAGAGCGAGAAGCGATAGAGTGAGCGGCAGCAGAGCGGGGGAAAGCCGACGGCTCATGCAGTCATCCTTGTCATGGGGCCGGGGGCCAATCCAGGGAGCCGGGCATCGGCGCGCCGCCGCCAGGCGTGATCTCGGTCAAATAGGAGCGCTGAGGTCCGACGTAAAGCCGCGCCGCATCGCGCGCTTGCGGCGGCAGCCGATTTGGTGAACAAAACCAGCGCCTTTCGTCTGCGCTTTTCGAGGAGTTGGTTCCATGCATGCCGCCGCCCCCCCGCCGAACGGTGCCGCCTCATCGCCGGCGACCCTTGAGCGCTGGCTGACCGGCCCGCGCATCGCGGGCATTCCGGCGCGCGACGCCGCACAGCCACCGCCGCTGCTTTCCTTCGAATTTTTTCCGCCGCGCAACGCCGCCCTGGAGGCCCAGCTCTGGCACTGCATCCGCCGCCTTGAGCGGCTCGCGCCGCGTTTCGTCTCGGTCACCTACGGCGCCGGCGGCACCACCCAGGCCCGCACCCATGCGACCGTTGCGCGCATCGTCGAGGAAACCAGCCTGACCCCGGCCGCTCATTTGACCTGTGTCGGCGCCCCCCGCGCCGAGATCGATGCCGTCGCCCGGCACTATTGGGCGGCGGGCGTGCGCCATATCGTTGCGCTGCGTGGCGATCCGCCGCCCGGCGAGCCCTATCGGCCGCACCCCGAGGGCTATCCTTATGCCGCCGATCTCGTCGCTGGCCTCCGCCGCATCGCGCCGTTCGAGATTTCGGTCGCCGCTTACCCCGAAACCCATCCCCAGGCGCTTAGTCCCGAAGCCGATCTCGACAATCTCAAGCGCAAGCTCGACGCTGGCGCGACCCGCGCCATCACCCAGTATTTCTTCGAAACCGAAACCTATCTCCGCTTTCTCGACCGGGCGCTGGCCGCCGGCATCACCGCGCCTATCGTCCCGGGCATCATGCCGGTCTCGAACTATGCCCAAGCGGCGCGGTTCAGCGCGCTCTGCGGCGCGAGCGTCCCTGCCTGGCTCGGCCATCTCTTCGCCGGCACCGAGGATGACGCCGAACTCCGCCGCATCGTCGGCGCATTGATCGCCGCCGAGCAGGTGCGTCTCCTGCAAGCCAACGGCGTCGATGAATTCCATTTCTACACCCTGAACCGCCCCGATCTCACCTACGCCATCGCCCATATCCTCGGCGTCAGGCCGCAGCCGGACGCGCCATTAGCCGGCGATAGAGCGGGCGCAGCAGGAACGGGCTGAGATAGAGCGGGAACTGGCAGAGCGCGAAAAAGAGGCCGAGGCGCGGGTCGGCGCCGGCCGGCAAGACGGCGAGATAGAGCGCCATGTTGCGATTGCCCGAAACCAAGCCGACCGAGGCCGCGCCGGCCCGGCCGAGCGGAAAAAACGCCAGCGCGGTGACGAGGTTGAGGCCAAAGTCAGCGGCAAAAGCGGCGAGCGCGGCGGCCAGCACCCAGAGCGGATCGGCGCTGATCCGTGCCGCGAGCCCGTCCATCACGCCGAAGCCATAAAGCACGAGGAGCCACACCACCCCGCCATCGACGGCGCCCCCAATCGCGCCGAGCCGCGCCGGGCCAATCGCCCGGCGCAAGCCAAGGGCGGCGAGCAGCGGCAGCCCGATGGTGAGCGCAAGCCGCAGCATGAACGATGCCGGCCCTATCGCGAGATCGATCCCGGTCAGCGCGAACACGATCGGCGGCGCGGTGAGGGGCACGAGAAACGTGGTGCCGAGTGTCATCAAGAGCGACAATTCGGGATCGAGCCCGACCAGGCGCGCGAACGCCGGCGCCGAAAGTGCGCCGCAGCCTGTCGCGAACACCACGACGCCGGCGGCGATGCCGTGGTCGATCGGCAACCCGCGGACAGTGATGAACGCGATCAGCGGACAAATCAAAAGATGAAACCCGATGATCACGGCAAGCCGCCCGGGCCGGCGGAGATGGGCGAACGCGGCGGGAATATCGATCCGGAGCAAAACCAGCGTGGTCAGCGCCAGCACCTCGGGAAGAATAACCCGGCGCAGCGCGTGCGCAAGCGGCGGCAGCAAAAGCCCGCCGAAAATTGCAATCGCGAGCAGCGGCCGGCCGTGCCGCGCCGAGGCTTCGAGCAGCGTGCCAAAAAGTTTCATGCTTGGCGCGCCGCCGGCGCGGGCGGCGGGTTGGATGCCGTCATCATGCGTTCTATACCCTCCTTCGTGACCCATTCCGCAACTCTCCCGCCAGCGCGGCGGGCCCATAGAAACGCCCGATGATGGCCGAGCATCTCGCCGGGCTGAACCCCGAGCAGCGCATGGCTGTCGAGACGCTGGAGGGTCCGGTCCTGGTGCTGGCTGGCGCCGGCACTGGCAAGACGCGGGTTCTGACCACCCGCTTCGCCCATCTCCTGCTCACCGGCCGGGCAAGCCCGGGGCAGATCCTCGCCGTCACCTTCACCAACAAGGCAGCGCGCGAGATGCGCGAGCGGGTGGCGGCGATTCTCGGCCGCCCGGTCGAGGGGCTGTGGCTCGGCACCTTCCATGCCCTCGCCGCCCGTCTGTTGCGCCGGCATGCCGCGCTCGTCGGGCTCGGCGCTAATTTCACCATCCTCGATACCGACGATCAGCTTCGTCTTCTCAAACAAGTGATGGAAGCCGAGCGGATCGATGCCAAGCGCTGGCCGCCGCCGCTGCTCATGCACCAGATCCAGCGCTGGAAGGATCGCGGCGAGGGGCCGGCGCGGGTGCGGCCGGAGGCGGCAGGCGACCTCGCCGGCGGGCGCACACTCGCGCTTTACGGCGCCTATCAGGCCCGGCTTCGGGCGCTGAATGCGGCCGATTTCGGCGATCTCTTGTTGCACATGACCGATATCCTGCGCGAAAATCCTGATATCCTCGCCCAATACCATCGGCAATTCCGCTATCTCCTGGTCGATGAATATCAAGACACCAATGTCGTGCAGTATCTTTGGCTCCGGCTCCTGGCCCAGGCGGGGCGGAATATCTGCTGCGTCGGCGATGACGACCAGAGCATCTATTCCTGGCGCGGCGCCGAGGTTGAAAACATTCTCCGCTTCGAGAAGGATTTTCCCGGCGCCACGGTGATCCGGCTCGAACGCAATTATCGCTCGACCGCCCCCATCCTCGCCGCCGCCAGTGCCCTCATCGCCCATAACGCCGGGCGCCTTGGCAAAACCTTGCGCCCGGGCGGCACGAACGCCGCGGCGGGCGAGAGCGTCACCGTGCTCAGCCTCTGGGATTCGGAGGAGGAGGCGCGCGCCGTCGGCGAGCGGATCGAGTCGCTACGGCGATCCGGCGAAAATCTCGCCGAAATCGCGGTTCTAGTCCGCGCCGGATTCCAGACCCGCGCCTTCGAAGAAAGGCTGATCACGCTCGGGATTCCCTATCGTGTCGTGGGCGGGCTGCGGTTTTACGAGCGCGCCGAAATCCGCGACGCCATCGCCTATGCCCGGCTCCTGGTCCAGCCCAGCGACGATCTCGCTTTCGAGCGCATCGTCAACGTGCCGCGCCGCGGCGTCGGCGCGGTCGCCCTCAGGGCGCTGCACGAGCGGGCGCAGGCGGCGAATGTCCCGCTCACCGCCGCCGCGGCGGTGCTGCTCGCCGGCGGCGCTCTGCGCGGCCGGGCGGGTGAGGGGGTTCGTCGCCTGCTCGCCGATCTCGCGCGCTGGCGCGAGATGCTGGCGCGCGACGGCCATGTCGTGACGCTGCGCGCACTGCTCGATGAAAGCGGTTATACCGACATGCTGCGGGCCGACACATCGCCGGAGGCGCCGGGGCGGCTCGAGAATTTGAAGGAATTCGTCCGCGCGCTCGCCGATTTCGAAAGCTTGGGCGGCTTTCTCGATCATGTCGCCTTGGTGACCGAGAATGAGGACAACACCGACCGCGACAAGGTCAGCCTGATGACGCTGCATGCCGCCAAGGGTTTGGAATTCGATACGGTTTTCCTGCCCGGCTGGGAGGAAGGGGTGTTTCCCAACCCGCGCGCGCTTGAGGAGGGCGGCGTCAAGGCTTTGGAGGAGGAGCGCCGCCTCGCCTATGTCGGCATCACCCGGGCGCGCAAGCGGGTGATCATTCTCCACGCCGCGCAGCGCCGCATCTACGCCAATTGGCAAGACGGTATCCCGAGCCGGTTTCTCGAGGAGATTCCCGAGGAGTGGCTCGCGCGCGGTGGCTCGGCAGTGTCGAGCCCGCGCACGCCACCCGGCGCCCGCGCGGCGGTGGTGACGGCGTTTCCCCTCCATGCCCGCGCGCCAACCGCGAAACCGCGCGGCATCATTGTCGGCAGCCGGATTTTTCACCAAAAATTCGGCCATGGGACGGTCATTGCCGCCGAGCAGGACCGCCTCGAGATTGCGTTCGATAACGCCGGCACCAAGCATGTCCTCGACCGTTTCGTTGACCCCGCATGATCGAACGACCCCCCCGCCTCGAGACCCTGGTTCTGCTCGTCAGCGCCACGGCGGCGCCGCTTTATGAGGCGGCGCTCGCCGAGATATGCCGCAGCGTCGGCCGCTTTCGCGAGGAGCCCGGCGAGCGTTGGCGGATCGAGGGAATCCGCGTAACCGGCGAGGGCGAGGAGAGGTTGGCGCTTGCCCTCGCGCTTGCCACCGCCGTCAGCGGCGAGCAGCCCGAACTCCGCCGCATCCCGACCCCGGCATCGGGGTGGCTTGCGCGCAACCGCGCGGATTTTCCCGAGCAACTGATCGGCGAACGCTTCGCGTTGCGCGGCACCCACCTGCCGCCCGGCCGAACGGCCGGGCGAATCACGCTCATGCTGGACGCTGGGCTCGCCTTCGGCTCGGGCGAGCATGGCTCGACGCGGGGCTGTCTTATCGCGCTCGAACGGCTGGCGCGGCGCCATCAGCCGCGCCGCATCCTCGATCTCGGCACCGGGTCAGGCATTTTGGCGATGGCGGCAGCACGGCTGTTTCATCGCCGGGTGCTGGCGAGCGATATCGACCCCTGGTCGGTACGGGTCGCGGCCGAAAATGCGCGGCGAAATTTTTTGGCGCGAAGGATCACGGTCGTTGCCGGCGATGGCTGGCGGAAACGCCCGCTCCGCCATGCCGCGCCGTTCGACCTTGTCTTCGCAAACATCCTCGCCCGGCCGCTTTGCGCCATGGCACGCGCGCTCGCGCAGCACCTCGCGCCGGGCGGCACCGCGATCCTCGCCGGCCTGCTTGCCAGCCAGGAAACGATGGTGCTCGCCGCCCATCGCCGCGCCGGACTAGTATTAACCGGGCGCGTCCGCGAGCAAGCATGGACGACGCTGATCCTGCGTCGCCCCTGCCATGCGCGATGACGCCTCAGGCGGCGCGCAGCGAAAGGCAGCGCGCGGTGCGGGCGGCCTCACGCTGGGCGGCAAAGCCGGGATCGAACACCAGCATGAGATCGCCGCGGGTCAGGCCGATATCGGCGAGTTCGCGATCCGAAAGCCGCGACAGCTCATCGAGCACCGCGCGGCGCTCGGCGCGCTCGGCGATCTTGCGCGCGAGCGCCGCCATGCCGCCCCCGAGCGCCGCCAAAACGCGCGCCGTCATCGGCAAGCGTTGCGCATCATGCCGCGGCGCGCTGGCCTCGGAATGGCCGGGAGAGAAGATTTCGAGATGGGCAAAATCGATGGTCATGATACGTTCACCTTGCGTCGGGAGCCGTTCCGAAGAACGCGGAGGGCCGGTCACGCTGGCCTCTCACGCCGGTCTATATGCGCCCATGAGGGTTATTGTGCAGGTGCGAAGAAGGCGGATCAGTCATGATCTCCGTGCATGATAATAGCGTGAGTTATGAAATTTTTAAGACGCGCCTTGCCGCCCTACGCGCCGCTCTCGCCGCCCAGGGCCTTGCCGGCTTCCTCCAGCCGCGCGCCGATGAGCATCTCGGCGAATATGTCCCGCCCGCCGCCGAACGCCTCGCCTGGATCTCGGGCTTCACCGGCAGCGCCGGGCTCGCCTGCATACTCGCCGAGCGCGCCGCTTTGTTCACCGATGGCCGCTACACGTTGCAAGCCGCCGCCGAGACCGATCCCGCGCTCTGGGAGCGCCATCACATCACCGAAACGCCGCCGCCGGCCTGGCTCGCGGCGCACGTGCCGGCGGGCGGGCGGATCGGCTATGACCCCTGGCTGATCAGCCACGAGCAGCGTGAGCGGTTTCGCGCCGCCGGCCTGACCCTGGTTGCGATCACCAACCCGATCGATGCTCTCTGGCACGACCGCCCAGCGCCGCCGCGCGCCCCGGCCCTGCCCCACGATCTCGCCTTCGCTGGGCGCAGTGCGGCGGAAAAGCGGGCCGAGATCGCTGCCCTTCTGCGTGAGGCCGGGGAAGATGCCGCCGTGCTCAGCGATCCGGCGTCGATCAACTGGCTTTTTAATCTCCGCGGCGATGACGTGCCGTTCACCCCAATCGCGCTCGGCTTCGCCCTCCAGCACGCCGATGGCCGGAGCAAACTTTTCATGGCGGCGGAGAAAATCCCGCTCCAAACCCGCGACGTCCTTGGCGATACGGTGAGTCTCGCGCCCCCCGAAGCCCTCCCCGCCGCGCTCGCTGCGCTCGGCGGGCGCCGCGTCCGCCTCGATCCCGGCGCGAGCCCGGTCTGGTTTGCCGAGCGCTTGTGCGCAGCGGGTGCCAGCGTCAGCTTCGCCGCCGACCCCTGCCTCTTGCCCAAAGCGTGCAAAAACCCGACCGAACAAGCCGGCGCCCGCGCCGCCCATAAGCGCGACGGTCTCGCCCTCTGCCGGTTTCTCCATCATATGAGCGCCGCCGGCGCGGCCGAGACCGAAATCTCGGCGGCCGAGCGGCTTCGCACCCTCCGCGCCGAGGGCCAGCATTTCCGCGGCGAAAGCTTCCCCGCGATTTCCGCCGCCGGCCCGCACGGCGCGATCATCCATTACCGCGTCAGCGCCGCGAGCAACCGCCCGATCGGCGCCGATACCGTCTATCTGATCGATTCCGGCGCGCAATATCTCGATGGGACCACCGACGTCACCCGCACCCTCTGGATCGGGCCAGGCGCGCCGCCGGCCGCGCTCCGCGATCGCTTCACCCGCGTGCTGCGCGGCCATATCGCGCTCGCAACCGCGCTCTTCCCGCAAGGGGTCGCCGGCCCCCATCTCGACGCCTTCGCCCGCCGCGCGCTCTGGGAGGCTGGCCTCGATTACGACCACGGCACCGGCCACGGCGTCGGGAGTTACCTCTCCGTGCATGAGGGCCCGGCCGGCATTTCCCGCGCAGCACGGCCAGTTCCGCTCGCGCCGGGAATGATCCTCTCCAATGAGCCCGGGTTTTACGCCGCCGGCGACTACGGGATCAGGCTGGAAAATCTCCTACTCGTGCAGCGCGCCCCGGAAATCAGCGAAAATCGCCCGTTCCTCGGGTTCGAGACACTCACTCTGGCCCCCTTCGAGCGCGCCCTCATCGACCCCGCCCTGCTGGCCGCCGACGAGCGACGCTGGCTTGATGCCTATCACGCCCGCGTGCTCGCCGAACTCGGCCCCGACCTGCCGCCGCCGACCCGCGCCTGGCTCGCGCGCGCCTGCGCGCCGCTCGGATAAGGGTAAGGCGTGTTCTTTTTTGAAAAAAAAGAACCAAAAAACTTTTGTCCGTGGGGCAGTGGCCGCGCTGAGGAAGATCCTTAGGGCACCAGCGGGCAATGGCCGTCGGCGAGCGGTCGGAAAGCTTGATCCGCCGGCACGGTTGTCACCAGTTTGAAGAAATCCCAGTTGCCGTGGCTTTCGGCCGGCGTCTTCGTGGCCATGAGATAGACCGGGTGCATTACCCTCCCATCAGCGCGGATCACGCTTTCCCCGAACAACGGATCCTCGGCGGGCTTCTTCTTCATCTCGGCAACCACCGCGCGGCCATCGCTGCTGTCGCCAGCGCGGGCCGCAACCGCCTTGAGATAAGCGAGCGTCGCGGCATAAACCCCGGCCTGCATATCATTCGGCATGATGTGCTGAGGATGGCGAGCGCTGAAGCGCTGGGCGAAGGCGCGGGTTGCAGGCGTCATGTCCCAATAGAAGGGCGTCACCGCAAGCAAGCCCTGGGCGCTGGGAAGGCCGATCGCCTCGATGATGTTGATGTTGACGATCGGGCCGGCCATTTTCATCTTTTGCGTGAGGCCAAACTCCTGCGCCTCCTTGATCGCGGTCGCGGTATCGCCGCCGGCATTGGCAAGGCCGAGCACATCCGCCCCGGAATCCTGCGCGTTTAGGAGATAGCTCGAAAAATCGCTGGTGCCGAGCGGATGCCGGACGGAACCCATCACCTCGCCACCGGCGGCACGCACCGCCTCCGTCATCGAGGTCTCGAGGTCATAACCGAAAGTGTAATCGGCGGTGAGAAAAAACCATCTCTTGCCGCCTTCGGCGACGACAGCGCGCCCCAACGCGTGCCCGACCTCCCAAGTATCGAACGTCCAATGGATGGTGTTGGGTGAGCATTTGGCGCCGGTCAATAGCGCGGTGCCGGCGCCCGAGCCGATGAAGACCTTATTCTTCTCGCGCGCGAGATCGGCCACGGCGAGCGCGATCGCCGAATTCGGCACATCAAGCACCGCATCCACCCCTTCGGTGTCGAACCAGCGCCGCGCGATCGCAAGGCCGATATCGGGCTTGTTCTGATGATCGCCGGCGATGATCACGATTTTGCGCCCCATGACGCTGCCGCCATACTCCTCGGCCGCCATCTCGGCCGCGATCACCGAGCCGCGCCCCTGATAATCCGCATAGACTCCGGAAAGATCATTGAGGACACCAAGCTTGAGCGGCTCGGCGGCTTTGGCGAAGGCCGGCAACAACAGAAGGGCCGATAGGAAACAAAGATATTTCTTCATGATGGGCGCGCCTCCCTTGCGCGACAGTGTTTTCTGCCTGTCGCCTTCCGACGAAAGCGCTTATAGAATGTCAGCATGTCAGACGTGATGGAAACGCCAGGATCGGGCAAGACCCCGACCGCCAGAGGCAAACGCAGCCCCACCGCGAGCGAGGTTTCCCTCGGCACGTTGCCCGGGCATATCGGCTTTGCCCTGAGACTGGCGCAGATCGCGGTTTTCCAGGATTTCCATCGCGCCGTCGCCGATCTCGATCTTCGCCCCGGGCAATATTCGGTGCTGCTGATGCTGCGGGAAAATCCCGGCATCCGCGCGAGCCAGGTGGCCGAGGCGCTCGGGATCAAGCGCACCAATTTCGTCCCCCTGCTCGACGGGCTGGAAGCGCGCGGCCTCGTCACCCGCGACCGGATGGAGAGCGATCGGCGCGCCTTCGCCCTCTTCCTGACCGCAAACGGCACGACCCTGCTCGCGCGCGCCGAGGCGGCGATCGCGCACCACGAACAGCGGCTTGCCCTCGCGCTCGGCGAGGCCGGCAAGCCGACCCTGCTCGCGCTTCTGGCGCAGCTCACCGCGACCGCGCGAGGCACGCCCTCACCTCATCAGGAATAGGCGCGGCCCGGAGGGGCTTCGGTCCCGCGGGATCGCGTCGGGTCCAGACCCGCGTCTCCTCGCCTTCGACGGCACACGTCTCCCCATCGAACAGCGCGTGCCGAATGCCGAAACTCGAGCGGCCGAGGGCGGTGACGGACGATTCGATACGAACGGTGGCGCCGAAACTAAGTGCGGTAAGAAACCGCGCGCGCGTGTCGACCATCGGGAAACCAGCGATGCCAAAGCGCGCCAGCATCGCCGCCTTGTCGATCCCTAGCGCCGCCTGAAACAACAAGGCGGTCGCGGTATCGAACATCGCGAAATAGCGCGGGTAGAACACGATGCCGGCCGGGTCGCAATCGCCCCATTCGATGAGACGGGTCATGGTATTGACGAACATGCCGTCTCAAACCTCGATATTTTCGACCAAAAGGGCGATGCCTTGGCCGCCGCCGATGCAGGCCGAGGCGATGCCGAAGCGCACCCCCGCGCGCTGCATTTCGCGCGCCAGCGTCAGCGTCAGGCGCAGCCCGGTCGCGGCCAGCGGATGGCCGATCGCGATCGCGCCACCATTGACGTTGAGCCGCGCTTCATCGAGTTCGAGCGCGCGGGCGCAAGCGAGCACCTGCGCGCCGAACGCCTCATTGATCTCAACGCGGCCGATCGCATCGAGCGAAAGCCCCGTGCGCGCAAGCAGCGTCTCGATCGCCGGCACCGGGCCGATCCCCATGATCTCGGGCGCACAGCCGATCGCAACCCCGGCGACCAGGCGCGCAAGCGGCCGTCGCACGGCGAGCGATTTCCGCCCGATCACCGCTGCCGCTGCGCCATCGACGATCGCCGAACTATTGCCGCCGGTCTGCACACCCCCGAACGCCGGCGGCAATTTTTCGAGCACGGCAAGTGGCGATGGTCGCACATGGGTGTCGAGGCTCACCTCGGCAACCCCACGCGCGAGCCGGATGCCACGATCATGAAGACCGTCGCGGGCAAAACTCTCGCTCATCACGGGAACGATCTCGCCGGCGCGAAATTCCGCAGCCGCGATCGCGCGTTCAAAACTTTGCGCGGCGAACCGATCAACCTCGGCACGCGGAATGTCATAGCGCCGCGCCAGGGCCTCGGCGGTTTCACCCATGGTCTTGCCCGGCGCCGGATCGAGCAGTGCCTCCCAAAGAAAATCCTTGAATTCGACTTGCCCCATGCGAAACCCGCCACGATGGGTATAGGCGGCAATGGGGTTGCGGCTCATGCTTTCAGAGCCGACGCAAAGCGCCGCATCCAGGCCGCGATGGGTGATGGCGTCCGCCCCTTGTATCAGCGCCTCGATCCCGGTGCCGCAGACACGCTGGACGAGATGCGCCGGGGTTGCCTGCGGCAAGCCGGCATAGAGCCCGATATGACGGGGCAGCATATAGGCATCGAAACTCGCCTGCGCGACCGAACCCGCGACCACGCTGCCGATCGCCTCTGGCGCAATCCCGGCGCGCGCGATCGCCTCGCGCGCCACCTTGATCCCGAGATCGGTCGGTGAGACCAAAGCGAGCGCGCCATTGTAATCGACGAAGGGCGTGCGCACGCCATCGAACAGCCAGACATCCGGCCAGGATGCGAAAAGACCTTGGCTCATTGGGCGAACTCCGCAACAGTGATGATGTCCGGGGCCGGGGGCTCGGCATAGAGGCGATCGATCAGCGCCAGGCGGTTGCGCAGGATCGCGCGCTGATTGAGCGAGCCTTTGTCGGTGATCTCGCCGAGATCGACGGAGAGCGGATCAGTGAGAAACGCAAGCCGCGCGACCCGCATCGAGCTTCCCGGATAGTCGCGCGCAAACGCCGCAAGCCGACGCGCGATCTCGGCGCGGATGGCCGCGTCGTCTGCGTATTCGGCGCGTTCGGGAAGTGCGAGCACCGCGATCGCATCACGATCGGGGGCGGCGATCACGACATCGCGGACATGCGGCGCGAGACGTTCGAGCAACAGCGCCCTGAGCCGCCCGACATGCACCCAGGTGCCGCTCGAGAGCTTGAAATCCTCGGCGATCCGGCCATCGAAACGAAACCCGTACGCGGGCGTTTCGGGATCGATCCAGTCGAGCGCATCGCCGGTGCGATAAAATCCCTCCTCATCGAACGCCGCTCGGGTTTTCGCCGCATCCCGCCAATAGCCCGGCGCGATGCTCGGCCCGCGCAGGCGCGCTTCCCATTTTCCTTCGACCTTGGCGAGCTTCAATTCGACACCCGGCGCCGGCACGCCGACCATCCCCGAGCGTGCGTGCGAGGGATGACAGCACAGCGCGAAGGGCGCGGTTTCGGTCGCGCCAAGCCCGGTCAGCATGGTGACACGCCGGCCAATCGTCGCGATCGCAAGATCGTCGAGCAAATCCCAGACATGCTGCGCGAGTGACGCCCCGGCATAGAAAAACAACGCTGCCCGGCTGAAGAATCGCGCCCGCAGCGCCGCATCGTCGCGGCAGGCGAGCGCGATTTCCTCCCAGCCCTTGGGGACGTTGAAATAAACGCTGGGGGCGATCTCACGGAGATTGCGCAACGTCGCGGCGATCCCGCCGGCCACCGGCCGCCCGTCATCGATGTAAAGCGAGCCGCCATTATAAAGCGCGATCCCGAAATTATGGTTGCCGCCGAAGGTGTGGTTCCACGGCAGCCAGTCGAGCAGCACCGGCGGTTCATCGCCCAGAAAGCGCATCACCGAGAGGATCATCGCCTGATTGCTGCATAGCATGCGCTGGGTGTTGATGACCCCTTTGGGAAGATCGGTCGAGCCCGAGGTGAACAGGAATTTCGCGATCGTCTCGGGCCCGACGCGTTCGGCCGCCGCCGCGACCGCGGCGCCGGGGCGGGTTGCGAGGAGATTGGCAAAGAGCGAAATCGCCCGCCCGGACGGCGGGTTGCGCGAGACGACGATCTCGCTGCCCGCCGCCGCGAGCGCCAAGGCTGGGGCAAAGCGGGCGCCGTCCTCAGCAAACACGAGCCCCGGGGTGAGCAGCGCGAGGATGTGGCGAAGCCGGGCGAAATCCCCACCAGAGGTCGAATAGGCAACCGAAATCGGCGCGTACGGCACGCCGACATGCTGCGCTGCAAGGCCAAGAAGCGCGTGATCGATGCCGTTGCCAGAAAGAATGGCGATCGGGCGATCGGGCGAGAGATCGCGATCGAGCAGCGCCTGGCCGAGCGCCGTGACCGCCGCCAGTGTCTCGGCATAGGTGATGCGCCGCCAGCCGGCGCCGTCTTGTGTGCGCTCGGCAAGAAAGACGCGATCAGGCGCGAGCCCCGCCCAGTGTTCGAGCCGCCCCGTCAGCCGCGCCGGATAAGCGCCGAGCGGCGTTTTCGCCCGCGCCCGGATGGTGCCATCGGCGTCCCGCGTGATCGCCATCTCAGGCACCGCGAGCCGGACCGGGACCACCTCATCTGTCGTCATGTTCCCTCCTCGCCCCGGCGTGTCGCCGCGGGGATATTGCCCCTTGCGGCCGCGACCGCCGGCGTTTGCCTAAGGCGCGATCTTCGCCGCCCGTCCCTCAAGAAACGCGCGCAAGCGCGCTTTGGCCTCCTGATCGGCGACCGAGATCCCCGCCATCAGGGTCTCGGCGAGGAAGCCGCCTTCGCGGTCGGCTTCGGCGATGCGCGGCAGCGCGTGCAGCACCGCGAAATTGGTGAGCGGCGCGTTCGCCGCCACCTTCGCCGCGAGATCGAGGGCGAGCGCGAGCCCTGCGCCGTTATCGACGAGATAATTGCTAAGGCCGATCGCCTGGCCTTCCTCCGCGCTGAACACGCGGCCGGTCAGCATCATGTCGGTCATGCGGGAGAGCCCGATCAGACGCGGCAGCCGCACCGAGCCGCCGCCACCGACGAAAATCCCTCTCTGCCCCTCAGGCAGCGCGTAATAGGCAGAGCGTTCGGCGACCCGCACATGGCAGGCGCTGGCGAGTTCGAGCCCGCCGCCGATCACTGCGCCATGCAGCACCGCGATGGCGGGGATTTTGCCCTCGGCGATGTGACGGAAAGCCTGATGCCAGAGGCGGCTGTGGAACATCCCGGCGGTCGCATCCTTTTCCGTGACGTCGGCGAGATCGAGCCCGGCGGAGAAATGCGCGCCGCGCCCGGCCACAATCGCGACACGCACGCCCTCGGGCGGTGAGGCGAAGAAGGCGCCGAGCGCGGTGATGAGCGCATCATTGAGGGCGTTCCGTTTTTCCGGCCGCGCGAGATGGAGCAGCGCAACGGCGCCGCGCCGTTCGACGCTGAGGAGAGCGGATGACGATGTTTCGGCCTCTGGCGGCATCGGGCTGCCCCTGACTTCCGGGTTCTTGATCGGTGGCTTGGACGTTCTTCGCGGGTTTAGCCGGGGCGGCGAACAGCGTCAACGAAATAGTTATTTTTTATCACCATCTGGCGATCCCGGCTCGCCGGCCGGCAGCCAGACGGTGAAGCGGGCGAAGTGGCCCTCCTCGCTCTCGATGGTCAGCTGGCCGCGATGGCGGTTGACCACGTGCTTGACGATGGCAAGACCGAGCCCGGTGCCGCCGGCGGCGCGTGAGCGGCCCTTGTCGACGCGGTAAAAGCGCTCGGTGAGGCGCGGCAGATGGTCGCGCGGTATTCCCGGCCCGTCATCCTCGACGATGATCGCGACACCGGGGCGACCCGGCGCCCCTGTCGCCTGCGCGGCCAGCCGCACGATGCCGCCGTCGCGGCCATATTTGAGGGCGTTGTCGAGCAAATTCTGCCCGACCTGGACGATCTGGTCGTGATCACCAGGGATCTCGGGCAGCGTCTCCGCAAGCGCGAGATCGAGCCGCATGCCTCGTTCGGCGAGCCGCACCTCGAAGGCGGCGGCGAGGCGCAGCAGCAACGCGCGGAGATCGACCCGGCTGGTTGGCGGCAAATGCTCATCGACCTCGATCCGCGAGAGGCGCAGGAGATCGTCGATTAGCCGGTTCATCCGCGCCGCCTGCTCGGCCATGATGCCGAGGAAGCGGGCCTGTGCCGCCGGGTCATCGGCGGCAGGCCCGCGCAGGGTGTCGATGAAGCCGATCAGGCTCGCGAGCGGGGTGCGCAGTTCGTGGCTGGCATTGGCGACGAAATCGGCCCGCATCCGCTCCACCGCCTGCTCGCGCGAACGGTCGGCGAGCACCACGATCGCCGCACCACCATCGGGCAGTTCCTGCAGCAGATGCACGACGCTCGCGCGGACCTCGCGCTGCACCGGCACCGGCAGCGAGAAAGCGACCGACTGCGTCGCGCGCTCGGTATAGGCACGATCGATCGCGGCGCGCAGCGTCGGATGGCGCAAGACCGCGGCGATATCCTCGCCAAACGCCGCGCGCGCCGCGCCATTGGCCTGGCGGACGCTGCGATCGGCGCCGAGTACGATCAACGGGTCGGGCAGACGCTCGACGATCAACGCCCCGGCTTGGGCAAGACGCGCCCGGGTTGCCGCTTGTTCGCTCCGCCCACGGGCCAGGCGCTCGATGTCATCGGCGAGGCGGCGAAACCAGGGCCACCATGGCCACGGCGGCCGCTCGCCTTCGCCCAACGCCGCGCCGAGCGCCGCTTCGAGCCGCTTGACATCACGCCAGAGCGATAGCCAGACGAGCCCGAAAAGGCCCGCCAAGGCCAGCAGCAGGGCGCTGACCGGTGTCAGCTGCCAGCCTCGCCGACACGGGTCGGTGCCGGCGCGACGATCTTGCCGTCGAGGCTGAACACGGCGAGGCCACGGCGCACCCGGCCATCGGGTTGCAAGACCAAAAGCCCGTCCGCGCCGAAAAATCCCGAGCTGGCGGTGAGCGCGCCGCCGCGTGCCCCGCCCTCATGGGCGACGACCCGGGCGAGGGAAGCGGCATCGTAGGCGAGATCGGCGAGCGGCGGCGGCGCGTTGCCATATTTCGCGCTATATGCGGCGACGAAGGCGGCGCGCGCGGCGGGATCGGGCGCGGCATACCAGGCGCCCTTGAGAGCGGCGCCGGCCCGCGCCGCCGGCTGCGCCCAGAGGGCGGGGCCGAGCAGGCGGACGGCGGGCGCATCGACATCATAATAAGGCAGCAGAGAGGAGAGTTCCGCGAGTTGTTCCCCGGTATCGGCGAGCAGCACGGCATCGAAGGGCGGTGGCGGGATCGGCTGCTTTGCGAGGTCGTTTGCGGTTTTGCGATCGCCCTTGGCGCGGGCCTCGCGGATCTGTTTCTCGATCGGGCCGCGGCGATTGGCGTAATCGGAGACCTCGCGCACCAGGGCGTTCATCGAGGCCATGCTGGTGCCGTGGAAATAGATCCCCGGCGTCGCAAGACCGGCCTCAGCGCAGGCCCGCTCCAGCGCCTGCGCCATGAGATGGCCATAGCCGCTTTCGGGCAAGAGGGCGACGAAGCGTGACCGCCCCTCGGCGCGGGCAGCGGCGACGAGGCGGCGTACCTGCGCCTCCGGGGTCAGGCCAAGCGTCCAGACGCCGGGTTGCGCCGCCTTGGGATCGGAGGTGAAAGCGAGCACCGGCACCCGGGCGGCGCGCGCCGGCGTTGCGACCGCGAGGGTTTCGCCGGCGGTGAGCGGGCCGAGGATCATGGCATCGCCGGCGGCGATCGCCTGCGCCGCCGCGCGCGCCGCGTCCGCCGGGGCGCCGGCGGTGTCGCGGACGTCGAGTTCGGGGGAGCCTGCCGGGGCCAGTGCGAGGGCCGCGGCATCGCGCATCGCGCCGCCAAGCCCAGCATCGGCGCCGCTCAGCGGCAAAAGCAGAGCGACCGTGCCGGCCCTGCCGCCGGCGCCACCCGCCGCCGGCGCGCTGCCCGCCAACACCTGGGGCTTGCCTCCGCCCAGGGCAGAGGAATATCCCCCATTGGCGCAGCCCGCCAGGCCCAGGCTCACGGTCACCAGACCGCTGATCAGGAGAGCGAATGTCTGAAGCCGCATGCGACCCATCTCCCCGCGACAACGCGCCGGCCTTATCCCCGGCGCCGGAGGGATTAGTGCTGGTTTCCACGCCACTCGGCAACCTTGGCGATATCAGCGCCCGCGCGCTTGCGGTCTTGCGCGCCGCCGACCTCATTTTATGCGAGGATACCAGGGTCACCGCCGGGCTCTGCCGCGCCTTCGCGATCCATCGACCGCTGTCGCCGCTGCACGAACATAACGAAGAGGCGCGCGTGCCGGAACTGCTCGCTCGCCTCGGCCGGGGGGAGCGAATCGCCCTGGTCGCGGATGCCGGCACGCCCTTGGTCTCCGATCCCGGCTACCGGCTGGTGCGCGCAGCGATCGCGGCGGGGCTGCCGGTTGCGGCGATTCCCGGCGCGAATGCGGCGCTGCTCGCGCTCATCCTCTCGGGCCTGCCGCCGCAGCCCTTTCTTTTCCTCGGCTTTCCGCCACCCCGCGCAACCGCTCGGAAACGCGCCTTCGCGACCTTGCGCGGCGCCGAACATGCCGGGCTGCGGGCGACGCTGATCTGGCATGAAGCGCCGCATCGCCTGGCCGCGACCCTGGCCGACCTCGCCGACGTTTTCGGCCCGCGCGCGGCGGCGGTCGGGCGCGAATTGACCAAGCATTTCGAGGAAATGCAACGCGGCCCGCTCCCGGCGCTCGCCGCGCATTACGCCGCTCATCCGGCACGTGGTGAAATCACCCTCGTCGTCGCCCCGGCCGAGGACGCGCCGCCATCTGACGCCGCCGCCCTCGATGCGATTCTGCGAGCAGCCCTGGCGGAAGGCACGCTTAAGGCGGCGGTGGCGCGGGCGAGCGCGCTGACCGGCCGGCCGCGCGGCGAGGTCTATGCGCGGGCACTCGCCTTGCAGGCGGAGGAGAGAGCATGATCCGCGTGCATGCTTTGCGCACTGGCTCGGTCTTCGTGCGCCCAAGCCAGATCATCGGGCGCGCGCCGTTCCGCCGCCTACGTCCATTCCTCGAACGCGGCTGGAGCGCGGCGTTGCCGATCCTCGCTTTTCTGATCGAGCATCCGGAAGGGCTGTTCCTGGTCGATAGCGGCGAGAGCCCGCGCGCCATGACGCGCAGCTATTTCCCGCCCTGGCACCCTTATTTCCGCCTTGCCGTGCGTTTCGCGATCGCGGACGAGCAGGCGATCGATGTCCAACTTCGAACCCTCGGCGTCGCGCCGTCCGATCTTCGTGCGGTTGTGCTCACGCATTTCCACACCGATCACGCCGGCGGCCTTGCGCATCTGCCGCCGCTCCGCACACTCGTCACCCGCATCGAATGGCAACTCGCGCAGGGCACCGCGGGGCAAGTGCGTGGCTATTTCCTCGACCATTTGCCCCAAGGCTTCCGCCCCGAATTCATCCGCTTCGATGCCGACCCGCCCGCGCCCTTCCCGCGCGCGATGTCGCTGACGTCGGATGGCGCGGTGATGATCGTGCCGACCCCAGGCCATACCTCGGGCCATGTTTCGGTTCTGGTGACGACACCGGCGCAGCGCTTTCTGATCGCCGGCGATGTCTCCTACACCGAAGCGGCGCTGGCTGCGCGCGCCATCGACGGCGTCAGCCCCAACCCGCGCTCGGCGCGCAAAACCCTTGCCACCATCGCCGCTTTCGCCGAGGCGTCAGCCGCCGCGGCGCGCCCCTTCATTTATCTGCCCACGCACGATCCCGACAGCGAAGCCCGCCTCGACGCCGCCATCTCAAGATAAACGTTTTTTGGTTCTTTTTTCCAAAAAAGAACGGCTTTCTTTTACCGCCCGAGCGGATCGCGCAGCACGACATAGATCGCCGGAATCACGAGGACGGTAAGGAGCGTCGAGGAGGCGAGGCCGAACAAGAGCGAGATCGCGAGTCCCTGGAAGATCGGGTCGGGGAGGATGGTCGCAGCGCCGATCATCGCCGAAAGCGCGGTAAGCAGGATCGGCTTGAAGCGAATGGCGCCGGCATCGACCAAGACCTCGTGCAGCGGCTTTTCACCGCGACCATGGCGAATGAAATCGACGAGCAGGATGGAATTGCGCACGATGATGCCGGCGAGCGCGATGAAGCCGATCATCGAGGTCGCGGTGAAGGGCGCCGCGAGCAGCCAGTGGCCGAGCATGATGCCGATCAAGGTCAGCGGGATCGGCGTTAGGATCATCAGCGGTATCTTGAAGCTCTGGAACTGCGCGACGACGAGGATGTAGATCCCGAGGATCGCAACCATGAAAGCGGCACCCATGTCACGGAACGTGACATAGGTGATCTCCCACTCGCCATCCCAGAGCAGGGTCGGCGTTGCCTCGTTTTGCGGCTGGCCGCGAAAGCTCACGGTCGGTTTCGGAATTTTTCCCCAATCATGCGCCGCGATCAGCTTATCGACCGCGAGCATGCCGTAGATCGGCGCCTCGAAACTGCCGGCGAGTTCGCCGGTCACCATATCGGCGGCGTGCCCGTCGCGGCGGAAAATCGTTCGCGAGCCGCGTTCGCGCGTCACGCTCACCAATTGGCCGAGTTCGACGACGCCGCGCGCGCCAGGCAGGGTGTTGGCGGGCACCGGCGTTGCGGCCAGCCGCTCATTCCAACTCAAGTCGCGTTTGGGCAGCCCGATCGCGATCTCGATCGGCAGACGCTCGGCGCCGCGATAGGAATAGCCCACCGGAAGGCCACCGAACAACGCCTGGATCGTATCGTAAACATCGCTCTGGTTGACGCGGAAATAATCGATTTCCGGCTGATTTATGGCGATGTGCAGGCGCGGCGCGCGATGGCCATAGGAATCATCGACGTCGACGATGAACGGCACCGATTTGAAAATCTTTTTGACCTCTTCGGCGACATCGCGGCGCGTCGCGGCGTCGGGGCCGTAGATTTCAGCGAGCAGGGTCGCGAGCACCGGCGGCCCGGGTGGCATTTCGACCACTTTCAAGACCGCGCCTGGCGGCAACGCTAATTGCGCGAGCCGGCGCCGCAGATCGAGCGCGATGGTATGGCTCGGTCGCTTGCGGTCGGCTTTCGGCGCGAGAACGATGTGCAAATCACCGAGCCACGGTGTCTCACGCGCATAATAGTGGCGGACAAGACCATTGAAATCGAACGGCTCCGGCGTTCCGGCGTAGAGCTGGATCGAGCGCACTTCCGGCAGGGTCTCGACGATACGAGCGGCGGCGGACAGGCGCTGCTCGGTCTCTTCGAGGCTCGCGCCAGCGGGAAGATCGAGCAGCACCGAAAGCTCGGATTTATTGTCGAACGGCAAAAGTTTTACCGTCACGTTCTCCGTGTAAAAAAGAACGCAGACCGCGAGCGTCGCGACGCCGACCAGCACCAGAAAGACGAGTGAAAGCCGGCGCGAGCGGATCAGCGGCCCGGCAACGCGGCGATAGAGTCTGCCGAGCCGGTCCTGGCCATGCCCGTGGGTCTCATGGCCCGTGGCCTTCCGCCCTTTGCGCTCCGGCGACAGCTTGAGCATCAGCCACGGCGCGATCACCATGGCGATGAAGAAGGAGAACAGCATCGCCGCCGACGCATTGGCCGGGATCGGCGCCATGTAGGGCCCCATCAGGCCAGAGACGAACAGCATCGGCAACAAGGCGGTGATCACCGTCAAGGTCGCGACGATGGTCGGGTTGCCAACCTCGGCGACGCCTTCGATCGCCGCCTGGATACGTGGCCGGCCATCGTCCATCGCCCAATGGCGAGCAATGTTTTCGACCACGACGATGGCATCATCGACGAGAATGCCGATCGAGAAAATCAGCGCGAACAGCGAGACGCGATTGATCGTGTAGCCCATCATCTCGGCAGCGAACAAGGTCAGCAAAATTGTCGTCGGAATGACAACGAGCGTCACCACCCCTTCGCGCCAGCCGATCGCGAAGGCGATCAGGACCACGATCGAAACCGTCGCGAGGCCAAGATGAAACAAAAGCTCATTGGCCTTTTCATTTGCAGTGTCGCCGTAATTGCGTGTCACCTCGACCTTGATGTCGGACGGGATGAGTTGCCCTTCGAGGGATTTGACGCGCGCGACGATGGCGTTTGCCACGACAACGGCATTGGCGCCGGAGCGCTTGGCGAGCGCGAGACTGACCGCCGGCGTCTCGCGCCAGCCCTCATGCGCGACAGGGGCGAGGTTGAAAACATGATTTTCGACCACTGCGCCGCCAACCACGATCCGCGCGAGATCGCGCACATAGACAGGGCGACCGTCGCGCGTGGTGATGAGCAGAAGGCCGATATCGGGGACGCCAAACAATGTCTGCCCGGCCGTCACGGTATTCATTTGGCCACCCTCGCGCACTATCCCCGCGACGAACGAACGGTTGGCATCGCGCACCTTCGCCAGAAGCTGCTGCAAGGTCACGCCATAAAGCGAGAGTTTCTCGGGATCGGGCTCGACGCGGATTTCCTCGGGATCGCTGCCGGCGATGTAGCTGAGTCCGATATCATCGACCTTGATCAGCTCTGATTGCAGTTTGCTCGCGAGCTGCGACAGATCGGCTTGCGACCAGCGCGCGGCGGCTTGCGGCGTTGGCGAGAGCGTCAAGACGACGATGCCGACATCGTTGATCCCGCGTCCGACGATCATCGGCTGCGGAATGCCGATCGGAATCCGATCGAGATTGGCGCGGATCTTGTCATTGACCCGGAGCACCGCGTCATCCTCACCCGTGCCGACGACGAAGCGCGCCGTCACCACGGCGCGATCATCAAGACTCTGGCTATAGACATGCTCGACCCCGGGAATCGCCTTGACGATGGTCTCGAGCGGCTTGGTCACCAATTCGACGACATCGGCGGCAGCCAGGCCGTTGGCGGTGACCATGATATCGACCATCGGCACATGGATTTGCGGATCCTCCTCGCGCGGGATGGTAAGCAGCGCGATCAGCCCGGCGGCAAGGGCCGCGAGAAGAAAGAGCGGGGTCAGCGGCGAGCGGATCGTCGCCTGCGCGAGTCGCCCGGAAAGACCGAGACTCATGGTCTCACCAGCACGTCTCCGGCGCTAAGGCCGGAAAGAACCTCGATCCCATCGGGCATGTCGGGTGTCGGAAAATCGCGCCCGCGCTGAATGGGAATGGCGTCGATCGTGCCATCGGACGCGCGACGACGGACGTAATCGATCCCAAAACGGGTTTCGATCAGGTGGCTCGGGATGACGAAGCTGTCGCGTTCGCCGGCTGGGATCCAAACCTCGATACGCTGGCCGACGAAATAATCGCCAAGCCCCTTGATATCGGCATCGGCGACGACGTTGCCATCATCGATGCGCGGGTAGACCAGGGTGACGGTGCCGAATTTCGCGCCCTCGACGCCGAGATCACGGCCATCGACCCGCACCGTCTCGCCGGCCTTGAGAAAGCCGGTGGCGCGCTCGGGCACGCGCAGTCGCAAGACATAATTCTTAGCGGCAACGGTCGCGACGGCATCGCCCGGCATCACCACCGAGCCGATGGTGAGCGGCACCGCGAGCACGCGGCCACTGGTCGGGGCCTGGATCTGCCCTTCATCAAGCTGCTGCTCGGCGAGCGCGCGTTCGGCCTGACGCGCCTTCAGCGAGCTTGCCGCGACCTGCGCCGCGGTCGCCGCCTGATCGAGAGTCTGACGTGATACCGCACCACCCTTGGCGAGCGCCTGGGCGCGCCCGAGATCGACCTCGGCCTGGGCGAGCTGGGATTTGAGACCATTGATCTCGGCATCGAGCGCCTGGATGCGCAAGCCGAGTTTCTGGTCGGCGACAACGCCGATCACCTGGCCCTCATGCACTTCGTCGCCCTCACGCACGGTCAGCGTCGCGATGGTGCCGCCGATGCGCGTCCTCGCCGGCACCACGTCGCGGCTTTCGACGGTCGCGAACACCGCTTTCTCATCGGTCAGGTTCGTGGATTGAACGGTGAAGCTCTCTGCCGCCAGAACCGGCGTGATGAGCCCAGGAAGTCCTATGGCGAGCAGGAAAGGGATGCGCATGGCAGTGCCTTCGGGTTCACGAAAAACAGGGAAACAAGTCAATAGCGTGTTTGCAGCGCCTTGGCGCGCGGCTTTGGCGTCGCATCGCGGGGACAGTAAATCGCAAACAAGGTGTTGAGAACGTCGCGCGCCGGGCCGCTCGCGAGCGAGTACCAGACCGTCTGCCCGTCACGCTCGGCAGCGACGAGACCGTCGCGGCGCAGCAAGGCGAGGTGCTGCGAGACGGTCGAGTCCCGGAGATCGAGCGCGCTCGCGAGCTCGCCGACCGAACATTTGCTTTCCGCGAGATGGCAGAGAATGAGCAGGCGATGGCGGCTCGCCAGGGCTTTCAACAGCTCGCTCGCTTGGTCCGCCGCCCGGTGCATGGCTTCTAGGCTCGCCGTCATCGCGTGTTTTTTCCGTCACCACATATTTTCGCTCTTGCGTATATACGATGATGCGAATATATTGTCAAATCATCGATTGGAAAAAGGGGAACGTCATGGCGGAGATCGTGGTTCTGGGTGCGGGGCTCGGCGGGACCTTGATGGCCTTCGAATTGCTGGCGCAGATGCGCAAGGAAGACCGCCTTACCCTGATCGGGCAAGGGCGGAACTACCATTTCGTGCCCTCCAACCCTTGGGTCGCGGTCGGCTGGCGCGGGCGGCGCGACATCGAAATCGACCTCGCGCCGGTCATGGCACGCAAAAAAATCCGCTTGCTCGAGCAAGGGGCTAAGCGCGTCGATCCGGCAGAAAACCGGATAGAACTCTCTGACGGCAGCAGCGTCTCCTACGATTATCTGGTGATCGCAACCGGCCCCGATCTCGCCTTCGATGAAATTCCCGGCTTCGGCCCCGAAGGGTTCACGCAATCGATCTGCCATGTCGATCATGCCGAGCGCGCGCATACCGCCTTCGAGGCGTTTTGTAAAAACCCCGGGCCGATCGTGGTCGGCGCGGTGCAAGGGGCGTCCTGCTACGGCCCGGCCTATGAATTCGCGCTTATCCTCGACACCGAACTCCGCAAACGCAAGATCCGCGATCGGGTGCCGATGACCTATGTCACCGCCGAGCCTTATGTCGGTCATCTCGGGCTCGATGGGGTCGGCGATACCAAGGGACTTTTGGAAAGCGAATTCCGCGACCGGCACATCAAATGGATCACCAACGCCAAACTCAATGCGGCGGAGGCGGGGATCTTGCATGTCGAGGAATTGGCCGATGATGGCAGTCTCAAAAAGACCCATGATTTGCCCTATAAATATGCCATGATGCTGCCGGCGTTCCGCGGTGTGGCGGCGTTGCGCGGCGTCGAAAAGCTGGTCAATCCGCGCGGCTTCGTGCTGATCGACGAGCATCAACGCAATCCCCATTTCCGCAATGTTTTCGGCATCGGCGTCTGTGTCGCGATTCCGCCAACCGGGCCGACGCCGGTGGCGGTGGGCGTGCCGAAAACCGGGTTCATGATCGAATCGATGGTGACGGCGACGGCAGAAAATATCGGCGCCCTGCTGCGTGGGCGTGAGCCGACGGCGCGTGCGACGTGGAATGCGATTTGTCTCGCCGATTTCGGTGATGGCGGTGTCGCCTTCGTTGCCAAACCGCAGATTCCGCCGCGCAACACCAACTGGGCGGCCAAGGGGGTTTGGGTGCATCTCGCCAAAGTCGGGTTCGAAAAATACTTCCTGCGCAAGATACGCGGCGGCACCAGCGAACCGTTCTATGAGCGCTTCCTCATGAAGCAGCTCGATCTTCACAAGCTGAAAGAGACTGTCTGAAGTTTTCGCGTTATAAGGAGAGGGTATCATGTCGATCGATCAAGCCGTGTTCCGCTTTGCGGGCATCATGGTTCTGCTCAGTGTTGCGCTGACCTATTACGTCAGCCAGTATTTCTTGCTGTTTACGGCCTTCATCGGCCTCAATCTGCTGCAATCGAGCTTCACGGGTTTCTGCCCGGCGGCGATGTTTTTTCGCCTGCTCGGGGTCAAGGCGGGGTGTGCCTTCAAATGATTGAACGCGCGTTCGGGCGCGGCGCCATAACGAAAGCGCCGCGCCTGGGCGCGGCCTTGATTTTGATCCTACTTGCCGCGCCGGCGGTCTCTGGGGCGGAGACACATATGGCGACCGCCGACGTCAAGGCGATCGTTGCCAGCGGGCGGGCGGCTGGCAAAATCCTGCTCGCCGGGCGAGACATGACGGGCGATGATCTCACCGGCCTTGATCTCTCGGGTGCTGACTTGCAAGGCGCTAAGCTCGCGCGCGCCAATCTGCATGGGGTCAAGCTGGTCGGCGCTGATCTCACAGGGGCGGATCTCGCGGGGGCCGATCTCACGTTCGCTTGGATCATCCGCGCCAATTTTTCGCGCGCCACTCTGCGCAATGCAACGCTGCAAACCATGGTCACCTCGACGGCGATGGACAACAGCCCGGCGGAGGCGGCGAATTTTACCGGCGCCGATCTCTCGGGTGCTGCGATGACGGTGCATTTCAGCTTCGATAAAATGGCGGGGGCGAATTTCAGCCATGCGATGATGAGCGCCGACATGCGCAACCAATCCATGGGCCTTTTGCGTACCGAATTCGCCAGCGCCGATTTGCGCGGCGCGAATTTCGCCGGCGCCGGGCTCGCGCATGTCCTGTTCCGTTTCGCCCATCTCGAAGGCGCGTCCTTCGCCGGCGCCGATCTCACCGATGCCGATTTTTCCGGAGCCTATCTCGCCGGCGCTGACTTCACCGGCGCTCATCTCGACGGCGCTAAGTTCGACAGCGCCGATCTGCGCGGCGTCAAAGGGATCACGCCATCGCCCGCGCCGGCCGCGGCAAAATGAGCCCGGTCGCCCCCTGTTTCGTCCTCTGAGGGCGTGTTGGCTGACACGAAATCGTCACATGCCGCAGGCGTTGGCGGCTGGCATAACGGTGTTGCTTGCGGGCCATCGAGACGAGGAGTGGTGGGATGCGTCGGGCAATCCTGGCTGGGCTGGTCATCCATTCGCTGTTGCGCACGGCTGCCGTCGCGGCGGGCGGCGAGGCGCTTACCCCCCAACCCGACCCGGCGCCCGCGATCATCCCCTATCTCACCCATACGCCGCCCGGCGAGCCGGCGGCGATGTGGGCGGCGCTCCGCCAGCGGGTGAAATATGTCTTTATTCTCTATCAGGAAAACCGCTCCTTCGATTCCTATTTCGGCAGTTTTCCCGGCGCCAACGGGCTCTATAGCCAAGCACCATCGGCAACCCCCGGGTTTTATCAGCCGATCATCAATACTGACGGGACCACGACACGCATCCACCCCTTCCGCATCGGCCCGCGCGATTTCGCCGCCGATCTCGACGACATGGATCACAGCCACAGCATTCTCTTGCAAAAGCTCCATATCACCGGCGGCGCGGCGGCGATGGACCGTTTCGCGCTGGCCGAGGAGATGAAATATGTCAAAGCGGGGGAAAAACCCTCGCGACGCGCCCGCCAGCACGGGCTTTTGCCGATGGCCCATGTCGATTGCGACACGATCCCCTTCCTCTGGACCTATGCCGCCCGCTTCGTGCTGTTCGACGCCTTTTTCCAGCATAGCCTAACCCCCTCCGCTCCCAACGCGATCGCCTTGATCGCCGGGCAAAGCGGCGAAACCCAATGGGTGAAGCATCCGGAGGAAGCCTCCCATGGCGGCGGCTATGCGAGCCCCGGCGTGCCGATGACCGGCAATCCACCGCCATTCTGGGGGTCGGCTGCGGATCATCAGAGCGGAACGCCCGGCAACCCGCGCTATAAAACCGGACCCGGGATCAATCAGACCTACGCGACGCTGCCGCTCACCTTCGCCGGCCACGATATTGCGACGATCGTGCGCGCCGATCGTGACGCGGCGCACGATCTCGCCGATCTCGGCGGCGATATCCCGGCGATCGCGGCGCGCGGCCAGCCGCGGCTCGCCTGGGGTTGGTATCAGGAGGGCTACGGCCGCGAAGTGACCGATGCCGCCGATGCGCCGCCGGGCGGTAGCCATCTTTCCTATGTCTGGCACCATAATGGGCCGCAATATTTCGGCTATATCGCGAATAATCCCCAAATGGCGGTGCATTTGCATGGGCTCGGCGATTTCTTCGGCGATGTCGCGGCAAAGCGCCTGCCCCGCGCCGGCGGCGTTTTTTATATCCGCGGTGGTTTCCTCAACATCGCCGGCCTGGCGCCGGCCGATCCTGATCCCATGGTGCAAAAAAAATTCCGCGGTGATGATGATCATCCCGGTTACGCCGATTCGGAAATCAGCGACGCGCTGCTGGCGCGCGAAGTCAACGCCATCGCCGCCAGCCCCTATTGGAGCGAGAGCGTGATCGTCATTACGTTCGATGAAGGCGGCGGCGCCTATGACCATGTGCCGCCGCGGTTTCTCGAGAACGGACCGGATGGCGCGCCGCTCGCGCGCGGGCCGCGGGTGCCGCTGGTGCTGATCTCGCCTTACGCCCGCGCTCATGTCGTCTCGCATGAGACCGGCGATCACAATGCCGTGATCAAATTTCTCGACCATCTTTTCGGCTTGCCACCGCTGGCAACCCTCCCCGAGGAGGCGGCAGCGCGGCAGGCGGGGGCGGAAAAACTCGGCCAGCCCTGGCTTGGCCCGAAGGATGACGGCGTGCCCGAGGAGGGCGACCTGCTTTCGGCCTTCGATCCCGGCCGTCTCAAGGGTAACGTTCCGCCGCTGCCGGCGGAGTATGCCACCATCGCACCCGCGCGTTTCGCGTCCCTCCCTCTCGATGGCGGCGCCGGCTGCCGCGCGAGCGGCATCGTTCCGGTTGATCTCCAACCCGGCTTTGCCGCCAGCGGCATCGACATTGCGCCGCCTTTGGATTTCAATCCCCGGCCGGAGACCGATCCAAGCCCGGTTCGGTGATGAGACGGGAATGGCATAGGGATTGATCATGAAAGCCTTGATCTTGGGGGCCTCGCGCGGGCTCGGCCTCGGCCTCACGCGGCAATGGCTCGCGCGCGGCTTTGATGTCGTTGCCACGAGACGTGGCGAAGCGGCGGGGCTCGAGGAGGTCCACCGCTCCTATCCGCAGGCGCTGCGGCTGGAAAAAGTCGATATCGATCACCCGGCCGAGGTGACCGCGCTGGCCGAAAGGCTCGCCGGCGAGGCCTTTGATCTCCTCCTCGTCAATGCCGGCGTGGCGAGCCCGCCGGAGGTGCCGCTCGCCAAGGTCGCCGACGCGGAGATCAGCCGCGTCCTGTTCACCAACGCGATCAGCCCGATCCGCGCCGCCGAGGCGCTTTCCGGGCTTGTCGCGCCGACCGGGACGATCGCATTCATGACCTCGATCCTCGGCAGCATCGCGCGCTGCACCGGCGGCTATGAGCTCTACCGGGTGAGCAAGGCGGCGCTGAACATGGCCGCGGTCTGTTTTGCCGCCCACGACGCCAATAAGGCGCGGACGGTGCTTTTGCTCCATCCCGGCTGGGTGCGGACCGATATGGGCGGGCCGCGCGCGCCGCTCGATGTCGAAACCGCGACCAAGGGCCTCGCCGCGACCATCAACGGCCATCATGGCAAGGGCGGAGTCGCCTATCTCGATTATCAGGGCGAGACGCTTCCCTGGTAGGCGGCACCGCGCCGGCACGCATGACGATCACACGCGGCTTGCGTTCGCTTGGCTCGCGTTCGCTTGGGGCGCGGTTGACGCTGCTGTGGCTGCTCTCGCTGGCGGCGGCGGCGGCGATCGCAGGGCTGATCTTCGCCCTCGAACGCGCCTCCACCGCCGCCCACATCGCGCAAGCCGAGGTGACACTGGCGCGCGCTGCCGAGCGTCTCGCCGGCGCCTATGATTTTTATGCCGCCGGTCTCGCGCGCCCGCCCGATGACGCGTCTTTCGTGCAAGGTCTCCCGGCTGTCGTGCGCGCGGCGCTGGCCAGTGCCGAGGGTGTCGAGGGCGGGATTTGGCAGGAGGGGCGCGGCTCGCTTGCCTATGCCTTCCCGACCTATGAAGGCAGCGGCGTCAAAACCGATCTGCCGGCGGCCGAAAGCGCGACCATCGCCGCGGTCAACGCCGCGGCGCGGCAGGAGCGGGCCTCGGTCGCGCGCGAGCAGCGCGGGCGGCGGCAGACAGTTTTGCTCTATGCCCGCCCGTTGAGCGGCCCGGCCGCCATCCCGGGAGCGAGCGTCTGGGTGATGACGCGGGTCGATGCGATCCCGGCGGTGGCCCATCTGCAAGCGGGCCTTGCCGCGTTGCTCGCGTTGGTTCTGCTGCTCTCGCTTTGGCTCTGGCGGCTGGCGCGCGGCTGGGGGCGGCATATCGGCGCGATCGAGGCGGCGCTCGGCGCCCATGACATCGCCGACCTCCCGACGCTCGCCGCCACTGGCGAGCGCGATCTCGACCGCATCCTCGCCGCCCTCAATGAGGCCGGCGCCCGGCTTGCGCGCGCCCGCCGCGAGGCCGAAACCCTCTCCCGCAAAGCTGCCGAGGCCGAGCGCCTGGCCGCACTCGGGCGGGTCGCCGCCGGCATCGCCCATGAAATCCGCAATCCCTTGGCGGCGATGCGTCTCAAGGCGGAAAACGCGCTCGCCGCCATGGCCGCCAGCGAAAATGAGCGCGGGTCTGGTCGGGCGCGGCCGGCGCTCGCCGCGATTATCGGCCAGATCGCCCGCCTCGATCATCTCGTCGGCGAAATCCTGAGCCTCACCCAGCGGCCCGAGCCCTGCCCCGAGCCGGTCGATGTGCCGCATCTGCTCGCCGCGCTGGTCGCCGAGCATCGCGAACTCGCCAGCCGCGTCGGGGTGCGCCTTGCGCACCAGGGCCCGGCTTTGACCGCGATCCTTGATCCGCGGCTGACACGGCGCGCCTTGGTGGCGCTGATCGACAATGCCCTCCGCCACACCCCTTCGGGCGGTGCGGTCAGTCTGCGCGTCGATCGCGAGGGTGAAAAACTGGTCATCCGCGTCGCCGATACCGGCCCCGGCATCGCCGCACCCCTGCGCGCGCGGCTTTTCGAGCCCTTCGTCACCGGTCGCGCCGACGGCACCGGCCTTGGTCTTGCCATCGCTCGCGAAATGGCGGCAGCGCAAGGCGGATCGGTCGAGCTTCTCGATCCCGGCGGCGAAGGCCGCGGCGGCGCGGTGTTCGCGCTCGTCCTCCTCTGGCAGGATCGCGGATCATGGCGCGGATCCTGATTGTCGACGATGATGCCGGCTTGCGCGAGAGCCTCGCCGAAACCATGCGTGATCTCGGCCATGAAGCGGCGCTCGCCGAAAATGGCGAGGCAGCGCTGGCGGTCTTGACGCGGCAGCGCTGTGACGCGGTGCTGCTCGATCTCCGCATGCCCGGGATGGACGGGATCGAGGTGCTGCGCCGCATCCGCGCGCGGCCGACGCCGCCGCCGGTTGCCGTGCTCACCGCCGTCCCGACCAGCGCCAACACGATCGAGGCGATGCGGCTCGGCGCCGTTGACCATCTCGCCAAGCCCATCGGGCGCGCCGATCTCGCCGCCCTGCTCGAACGGATGCTGGCCAGCGCCGCCCCACTCCCCCGCCAGCCGCCGCCGGGCGAGACGTTCATTGGCGCGAGTGCGGCGATGCGCGAGGTGCAGAAGACCATCGGCCGGCTCGCCGATCAGGAGACCACGGTGCTGATCACCGGCGAGACCGGTTCCGGCAAAGAAGTCGTCGCGCGCGCGATCCACCGTTACGGCAAACGCGCCGAGGGGGCGTTTCTTGCCATCAACTGCGCGGCGATCCCGGCCGATCTGCTGGAGAGCGAGCTGTTCGGCCATGTCCGCGGCGCCTTCACGGGCGCCCATGCCGACCGCGCGGGCGCCTTCCGGGCCGCCCATGGCGGCACCCTCCTGCTCGATGAAATCGGTGACATGGCGCCGCTGTTGCAGGCCAAGCTGCTGCGCGTGCTCGAGACCCGCGAGATCACCCCGCTCGGCGGGCGGCCGGTGCCGATCGATGTCCGCATTCTCGCCGCGACCCATCGCGATCTCCGTGCCGAAATCGCGCGCGGGCGGTTTCGTGAAGATCTCTACTACCGGATCGGCGTCGTGCCGCTCGCCGTGCCGCCGCTCCGCGAACGGCTCGCCGATATCGTGCCGCTGGCCGAGCATTTCCTCGGCCTTGCCGGCGGCAAACGGCTGGCGGCAGCGGCGGCGGCAAGACTGCTCGCCTATCCCTGGCCAGGCAATGTCCGCGAATTGCGCAACGCCATGGAGCGGGCGGCGGTGCTGACGCCGGAGCCGGTGATTGCCGCCAGCGCCTTCGATTTTCTCACGATGGGGCAGGACGAGGCCACGGACGACGGGATCGCCAGCCGCCTTGCGGCCCGTATCGCTGCTGGCAGCGATCTTCCCGGCGCCGTCGCCTGGCTCGAGGCGGTGCTCATCCAAAACGCCCTGGCGGCGACCCGCCAGAACCGCGTCGAGGCGGCGCGGCGGCTCGGCATTCACCGCCAGCTCCTCTATGCCAAGCTGCGCCGCTATGGCCTCGGCGAGGCCAGCGGCGACGATGGCGTGTCAGAAAAGCGGACAAAGGATGACTGATAGGCGGACAGCGTGCCGCCGCCGTCGCAGAAAAACTCTTTGTTTTTCAATAAAAAACTTTGGCCTGCGGCTTGCCTAAGCCTTTCTTGCCGGTCTGGCATCGCCAGATCCGCCATGAGAGGAGACATGACATGCGACAATCCCAGCTTGCTCTTTCCCTCATCGCCGGCGTGGCGCTCAGCCTCGGCAGCGCCGGCGCCCAGCCGCCGCCTGCGCCGCCGATCGCCGCGGCGCCGGGGGCGGCGCCCGATCAATGGCCGCTGCTCTCGGGTCAGGTCATCGCCTTTGGCCTTACCCCACGCGGCGATGTCGATGGCGTTATCCTCGCCGATGGCACCGAGGCACATCTGCCGCCGCATCTCGGCCCGGCGCTGCTGCGCGCGGTGCGGGTCGGCGATCAGGTTGCCATCCGGGGACTGCGCGCCTACGCGGTTCCGGTCGTGCAAGCGGTTTCGATCACCGATAGCGCCACCGGCCAAACCGTCATCGATACTGGCCCGCCCGGCCCCGGCATGGCGCCGTTTCCACCATTTCCCGGCCCGACGGCGCCGATGACGGCGGCGGGGCGGGTGCGGTTTGCGCTTTATGGCCCGCGCGGCGATCTCAACGGCGCGATGCTGGAGGATGGCACGCAGATCCATCTCCCGCCACCCGAGGCCGCCGCCGAGGCCGCCATGCTCGCCCCGGGGGCGATGGTCTCGGCGAGCGGATTTGGGCTCGCCACCCCTTACGGCCGGGTGATCGAAGCGCAACAGCTCCTCCCCGCGCCGCGACCATGACGCCGGCCGCGAGCGACATCACGCCTGCGCTCGACGCGGCGGGGGCGTCAGCCGAGGCCGGGGTGGCGCCGCGCGTTCTCCGTGCCCTCGACTGGCTCGCTTTCCTGATGGCGGATATGCGCGACGGGATCGGCCCCTATCTCGCGGTGTTTCTCAAAGGCGCGGCGCATTGGCAGCCTTCGATGATCGGGACGGCGCTGGCGGTGAACAATATCGCAACGGCGCTTGCCCTGATCCCGGCGGGGCTTCTCGTCGATGCGCTCCGCTGCAAGCGTTTGCTGCTGGCGGGGGCCGGCCTCATCATTGGCTTCGGGACGCTGCTCGTCGTCCTCGCGCCGCGCCCGGAGGCGGTTTTGCCGGTCCAGGTGATTTTGGGCGCCGCCGCCGCTTTTCTCGGCCCGGGGATGATCGGTCTCAGCCTGGGCCTGGTCGGGCCGCAACGCTTGCCGGCGCGCATTGCCCGCAACGAGGGGTTCAATCACGCCGGCAATCTCTGCGGCGCGCTCGTCATCATCGCGGTGACGCATGTCACCGGGCTCGCCTGGATTTTCTATCTTGCCTGTGGCTACGCGCTGGCGAGTGCCGCGGTGGTAGCGCTGATCCCGCAAGCGGCGATCGATCACGATGTTGCGCGCGGTCGCCGTGAACACGGCGCGCCAGCGCTTTCGCTCGGAGAGACCTTGCGGCGACCGGGATTTGCCATGTTCTTGCTCGCCGTCACGCTGTTTCATCTCGGCAATGCCGCGATGCTGCCGCTCGCCGGGCAGGTGCTGGCGATCACCCATCCCGGCAGCGACGCGGCGGCGATGAGCGCCTGCATCATCGTCGCGCAAGCGGTGATGGTCGGCGTGGCCTTCGTCGTCGGGCGGGCGAGTGCTGCGGGCTTCGGGCGAAAGCCGATTTTTCTGGTTGGGCTCGCAGTCTTGCCGCTGCGCGGCGTGTTATTCGCGTTCGTGACCAGCCCGCTCGGGATCGTCTTCGTGCAGATGCTCGATGGCATCGGCGCCGGCATCTTCGGCGTGATCGCGACCTTGATCGCCGCCGATCTGATGCGGGGCAGCGGGCGGATCAACTTTGCGCAAGGTCTGGTCGCGCTGGCGACCGGCCTGGGTGGCGCCGCATCTAACCTCGGCGCTGGCGTGATCGTCCAGATTTTTGGCTATCGCGCTGGTTTTCTTACGCTTTCCGCCGCCGCGCTGGCTGCCCTCGCGCTGTTTTCGGCAGCCGTTCCCGAGACCCGGCCGGAGATCGTGGCAAGACCAGCCAAAATGCGGCGAGAATGGGGCTAAACCGGTCATAGTGTCGCCATCGCCGCTGACCAGGGTCTGGCCATGACAACGACACGCACCCCGCTCGCCGCGCCGACACCGGCGGCGCCCATCCCATCAGCGCGCAGCCATCTCGGCCTCGACTTGATGCTGTTCTTTCTCGCTGATGTCCGCGACGGGTTGAGCCCGTTTTTCGCGATGTTCCTTGGGAGCGTCCGCCATTGGTCGCCGGGCGCGGTCGGGCTCGCCTTCGCGCTCAGCAATATCGCGAGCGCGGTGAGCCAGGTTCCGGCCGGCGTGCTGGTTGACCGAACGACGCGCAAGCGCCTGATGTTCGCGATCTCGGGCGCGATGGTGGCGCTTGGCGTTCTGCTGATCGCGCTCGTTCCGGGCAAGGCCGCGGTGTTCACCGCCTCCGTCATTCTCGGCATCGCCCTTGCCGTGTTTCATCCCATCACCATCGGCTTGAGTCTCGGCATCGTTGGCCGGCGCGGTTTGGCTGCGCGCGTCAGCCGCAACGAGACATTCAATCATGCCGGTAATTTCCTGGCCGCCCTCTTGATCGGCGGCACTGGCTGGCTCTTGGGTCTGACCTGGATTTTCATCCTCGCGAGCGTTTTCGCGCTCGCCAGCGCGGCGATGGCGGCGGTGATCCCGGCGCATGAGATTGACCACCGGGCGGCGCGCGGCGATGCCTTGCCGGGCGCGAGCGCGACGCCGCTCGCAGCCCTTCTCCGCCGGCGCGATTTGATCGCCTTTCTCGCCGTCTGCCTGCTTTTCTATCTCGGCAACGGCGCCATGCTGCCGCTGGCGAGCGAGGCTTTGGCCGCGCATCATGCGAGCGGCCTGTTCGCCGCGAGCGGCTGCATCATGGCGGCGCAATTGGTGATGACGTTGGCGTCGGCCGCGGTCGGCCGTGCGGTCGTCGCCGGGGTTGGGCGAAAGACGATATTTCTCGTCGCGCTCGCCGTGCTGCCGCTGCGCGGCCTCTTGCTGATGATTTTCCATGACCCGCTCGCGGTGGTCGCGGTGCAGGCCCTCGATGGCATCGGCTCCGGGATCTTCGGGGTCGCGAGCGCCCTGATCGCCGCCGATCTCATGCAGGGCACCGGCCGCGTCAACCTCGTCCAGGGCGCGGTCGCGCTCGCCGTCAGCCTCGGCGCCAGCGCCTCCAATCTCGCCGGCGGCCTGATCGCGCAATATTGCGGCTATGATCTCGCGTTTCTCGCGCTCAGTGGCGCGGGCCTTGCCGCGGTGATCGGGTGCGCCGTCCTGGTGCCCGAAACCGGCCCGCGGCCGCGCCGCGATCGGGGCTGGATAGACGCCCTGTTTGGCGCCAAAATGGCGCTCACCAATGCAGTGGGGAGCGTCGTCAAATCATGAGCCATGCCGAAGGCCCGCAGGGGTATCACCACACGCCGGATTGGAAAACCGAGGGCGTGCGGGTCATCCCCGGCCACAGCCTCGACCCCAATACCGCGCAGACGCCGGGGATGGATCGCAGGGCGGCGATCAATTTCGCCCGCGTCGGGGCGCAAAAAATCTGGGCCGGCACGGTCAGCATCCACCCCAACGCCAAAACCGGCGCCCATCACCACGGCGCGCTGGAAAGCGTGATCTATGTCATCAAGGGCCGCGCACGGATGCGCTGGGGCGAGCATCTCGAATTCACCGCCGAGGCCGGACCCGGCGATTTCATCTTCGTTCCCCCCTATGTGCCGCATCAGGAGATCAACGCCAGCAGCGACGAAACCCTGGAATGCGTCCTGGTGCGAAGCGATAACGAAGCGGTCGTCGTCAATCTCGATATCGAACCGGTCGAGACGCCCGAAACCGTCCCCTGGATCGATCCCATCCACCGCGCCTGATGCGCCCGCGGCGTCCTGATTGACGCGGTGATACCCCGCTTGTAGCGTGCGTCGCGAGGGAGAGGAAAACGTGGACGAAACGGTGGCGGCCGCTCACGCGGGAGATAGGCATTGGCTCGCCACGTTCGACCTTCGCGCCCTGCCGCCGGCATTTTACGAAAACCCTTATCCTTTCTACCATGCCTTGCGCCAGCATGATCCGGTCCGGCGCATGCCCGATCACAGCTATTTTCTCACGCGGCACGCCGACGTGGTTGCCGTCTATCGTGACGCGCGGCGGTTTTCCTCTGACAAGAAAGAGGAATTTCGCCCGAAATTCGGCACAAGCCCGCTTTACGAACACCACACCACAAGCCTCGTCTTCAACGATCCGCCGCTCCATACCAATGTGCGCCGCCTGATCGCCGGCGCCCTTTCTGCGCGTGTCATCACCGAGATGGAGCCCGGAATCGAGCATCTCGTCGCCGCCCTCCTCGATCGCGCCGCAGAGCGCGGAAACATCGATTTGATCGAGGATTTCGCCGCCCTCATTCCCGTCGAGGTGATCGGCAATTTGCTTGCCGTCCCGCACGAGGAACGCGGCCCGTTGCGCGGCTGGTCGCTCGCTATTCTCGGCGCGTTGGAGCCGGCGCCGGATGCGGCGATGCTGGCGCGCGGCAATCGCGCGATCGAGGAGTTTCTCGCCTATCTCCGTGATCTCATTGCGGCGCGTCGGCGGCTTCCCGGCGATCCGGCGCGCGACATCCTGACCCGGCTGATCGCGGGTGAGGCCGACGGCTCCCGTCTCACCGAGAAAGAGCTTCTTCATAACTGCATTTTTCTCCTCAATGCCGGGCATGAGACGACGACCAATCTCATCGGCAACGCGCTCCACGCCCTCATCACATTTCCGGCCGAGCGCGCCCGTCTCCTCGCCGATCCCACCCTCATGGCGAGCGCGATCGAGGAATTTCTCCGCTTCGAGAGTTCGAACCAGCTCGGCAATCGTCGCGCCCTCGCCGCCTGCGAGATTGGCGGGATCAATATCCCCGAAGGCGCGCTGATCACGCTTGGCATCGGCGCCGCCAATCGCGATCCGGCGCAATTTCCCGACCCCGACCGCCTTGATCTCGCGCGCACGCCCAATCGTCATGTCGCGTTCGGTTTCGGCATTCATCAATGCGCCGGGCTCACTGTCGCGCGGCTCGAAGCCCGCATCGCGATTGGCCGCTTTCTCGAACGCTTCCCGCGCTATGATCTCGCAGCACCGCCGGTCCGTGGCGGGCGGGCACGATTTCGCGGCTTTCTCTCGCTCCCGGTGACGCTGACATGATGCCATCGCCCCTAACCCGCCGTTCGTTCGCGGCACTCGCGGCGTTGCCGCTGCTCGGCGGTCGTGCCCGCGCCGAGGAAACACCGCTTCGCATCGGCGTCCTCACCGATGAGACCGGCCCCTATGCCGATAGCGGCGGGCCAGGTTCGGTGTTCGCCGCGCAGATGGCGGCAGCCGATTTCGGTGGCCACATGCTCGGCCGTCCGATCGAGATCGTGCATGCCGATCACCAGAACAAACCCGACATCGCCGCCGCCATCGCCAGACGCTGGTATGACGAGAACGGGGTCGAGGCGATCATCGATCTGCCGGTGACGGCAATCGCGCTCGCGGTGCAGGAAGTGGCAAAGCAGCGGCGCAAAACGGTGATGATTACCGCTGCCGCGACCGCTGACCTCACCGCAAAATCCTGCTCGCCCGTCAGCACCCATTGGGCCGATGACACCCATGCCCTGACCGCCGGCACCGCCAAGGCAGTGCTCGATGGCGGCGCCAAAAGCTGGTTTTTCATCACCGTCGATCACGCCTTCGGCCGCGCCATGCAGCGCGACGCGAGCGCGGTGATCGAGGCGAATGGCGGGCACGTGCTGGGCGCTGCGCGCCACGCGATCGGCGCCAGTGATTTCGCGCCGTTCCTGCTCCAGGCACGAAGTTCCGGCGCACAGGCGATCGGCCTTGCCTCCGTCGGCGGCGATCTCATCAATCTCATCAAACAAGCGCGCGAATTCGGCCTGCTGCAAGCCGGCGGGCCGGTAATCGTCGGCTTCCTCACCTATATCACCGATATCAACGCGCTCGGCCTCGACATGACCGAGGGGCTGACATTTTCCGCGGGATTCTACTGGGATCAGAGCGAACGCGCGCGCCAGTTCGGCGCGCGTTTCAAAGCGGCGCGGGGTGCGATGCCAACCAAGAACCAAGCCGCGATCTACACCGCGACGACGCATTATCTCCGCGCGTGCGACAGCGCCAAAACCAGCGAGGCGCTCGCTGTCAATCGCGCCATGCGGGCGCAGCCGCTCGATTATTTCGGCCATCCGGCGCGCGTGCGCGAAGACGGGCGGGTGATTTATGATCTGACCCTTTATCGCGTCAAAACGCCGAAAGAAAGCCGCGCCCCCTGGGATTACTATCAGGCACTCGCGACTATCCCCGGCGATAGCGCGTTTCTGCCGGCCAATCCTGCCTGCGCGGGATGATTTTTCGGAGGATATCATGATGAGACGGGTTTTGCTCGGCCTGGCCCTGTCGCTTTGCGCAAGCCAGGTTTTTGTCGCGGCCCGCGCCGAGGACAAGCCGCTTCGCATCGCGCTGATCGAGGACCGCACCGGCCCTCTCGAAGCCTATGCCAAGCAATCGGAAACTGGGTTTGAACTCGGCCTCGAATATGCAACCCACGGCACCATGATGGTCGCCGGGCGCAGGATCGAGCTGATCAAAAAAGATAGCCAAACCAAGGCCGATGTCGCGCGCAACCTGCTTGCCGAGGCCTATGGCGATGACGATGTCGATCTCGCGGTCGGCGGCACCAGTTCGGCGGTCGCGCTCGCGATGCTGCCGGTTGCGCAGGATTACAAGAAAATTCTGATCATTGAGCCCGCTGTCGCCGACAGCATCACCGGCGCGAAATGGAACCGCTATATTTTCCGCACCGGCCGCAACTCCTCGCAAGACGCGATCGCCAATGCGCTCGCGATCGGCAAGCCGGGGGTGATCGTCGCGACGCTCGCGCAGGATTACGCCTTCGGCCATGATGGGGTTGCGGCGTTCCGCACCGCCCTCGCCGCGACGGGGGCGCATCTCGTGCATGAGGAATACGCGCCCCCCACCACCACCGATTTCACCGCGCCCTTGCAGCGGATTTTCGACAGTCTCGCCAACGAAAAAGGCGACAAGGTGATCTGGGTGATCTGGGCCGGCGGCGGCGATCCGCTGAGCGCGATCAAGGCGATGGACCCGGCGCGGCTCGGCATCAGGGTCGCGACCGGCGGCAACATTCTCCCCGCCCTCGTCGCCTACAAGGCGTTTCCGGGGCTCGAAGGTGCCACCTATTATTATTACGACATTCCAAAAAATCCCGAAAATGACTGGCTTGTTGCCGAACATGAAAAGCGCTTCCATCAGCCGCCGGATTTCTTCACCTGCGGCGGGATGGCGGCGGCGATGGCGGTGATCACCGCCGTCGAGAAAACCCACGGCAAGACCGATAGCGAAACCCTGATCGCGGCGATGGAGGGTCTCGCCTTCGCGACGCCTAAGGGAAAAATGATCTTCCGGCCACAGGATCACCAGGCGCTGCAATCGATGTATGGCTTCCGCATCGCGGTCGAACCCGATGTCGCCTGGGCGGTGCCGAAGCTCACCCATGAATTCACCATCGAGGAGATGTCGGTGCCGATCCAGAACGGCCGCTGAGATGGCGAACGCCGTGGCACTTCTCCGCACCGAGGCGCTCTCGGTGCGCTTCGGCGGCGAGGTCGCGGTCGATGGCGTCTCGGCGGCGTTTTATCCCGGCACGCTGACCGCGATCGTCGGCCCGAACGGTGCCGGCAAGACGACATTCTTCAACCTGATCTCGGGCCAGATCCGGGCGAGCGCCGGCGAGGTCTGGCTCAAAGGTGAGCGCATCACCCGCCTCTCGGTCCCGCAGCGTGCGCGGCGCGGTCTCGGCCGCGCATTTCAGCTCACCAACCTCTTCCCGGGGTTATCGGTTTTCGAGAATGTCCGCCTTGCGGTGCAGGCCGAGGCACGGCGTGATTTCCGCCTTCTCAGCCTCGCCTCCGAACATCGCGATCTCAACGCGCGAAGCGCCGACCTGCTCGAAACCGTGGGCCTCCGCGCGCGCGCCGGCGCCCCGGCGAGCGCCCTCAGCCACGGCGATCAGCGCAAGCTCGAGGTCGCACTTTTGCTCGCGGGGCGGCCGGACGTCTTCATGTTCGACGAGCCGACGGCGGGAATGAGCGTTGATGAAGTGCCGCCGGTGCTCGACCTCATCGCCGCCATCAAACGCGATCGCGAGAAGGCGATCTTGCTCGTCGAGCACAAGATGGATGTCATCCGCGCGCTCGCCGATCGGGTGATCGTTTTGCATCAGGGGCGCCTGGTCGCCGATGGCGTGCCAGAGGCGGTGATGGCGCTTGCGGTCGTGCAAGAGGCTTATCTCGGCAGCACGGGCAGCGAGGGCTGAGCGATGGCCGCGCCCGTGCCGCTTCTCGAACTTGCCGGCATGCACACGCATATCGGCCGCTATCATATTCTGCATGGCGTCGATCTCGCGGTTCCCGAGGGCTATGTCAGCGTGTTGCTGGGGCGAAACGGCGCCGGCAAAACCACGGCTCTGCGCACCATCATGGGGCTGTGGCGGGCCTCGCGAGGCGCGATCCGTTTTGCCGGGCGCGAGATCGCGACGCTGCCGACGCCCGCCATCGCGCGCCTCGGCATCGCCTATGTGCCAGAGAGCATGGGCGTGTTCACGGCGCTCACGGTCGCCGAAAATTTTCGCCTCGCGGATTGGCGCGGCGATCCGGCTCCGGCGCGGCTCGAGGCGGTGATGACGGCGTTTCCGGTGCTCGCCGAGAAATGGCGAGCGCGGGCCGGAACCTTGTCCGGGGGACAAAAGCAGATGCTCGCGATCGGGCGCGCGATGGCCGCCGAACACCGTTTGCTGATCATCGACGAACCGAGCAAGGGCCTCGCGCCGGTGATGGTTGCGCAACTCACCGAAGCGCTCGCCCGGCTCAAGGAAGGTCACACCACCATCCTGCTGGTCGAGCAGAATTTCGCCATGGCGCGCGCGCTCGGCGATCATGTCGCGGTGATGGAGGATGGGCGCATCGTCCATCGCGGCGAGATGGCGACGCTGGCCGCCGATATTGCCTTGCAGACCCGGCTTCTCGGCCTCAGCCTCGCGAGCCATCAATGACTCGGATTGCCCTCGCCGCGCGCGATCCTTTGCCCTATCTCGTGCTGCCACTGCTTGTCCTCGTGGCGCTTTTGGGGATGAGTTTCTCCACCTGGCTCACCCTCACCGTCGCCGGCCTCGCCATGGGGTGCCTGCTGTTTCTCGCCGCCATTGGCCTCACCTTGATTTTCGGCCTGATGGATGTGCTCAATTTCGCCCATGGCGGGTTCGTGACCCTTGGCGCCTTCATCGTTGTTGCCGTTCTCGGCAGTGGATCGTTGGCGGGCTTGGGTATCGCGGCAGCGCTCGGCGTGGTCGCGCTGGCGATCGCGCTGGCCGCAGGCGCGGGGGCCGGGGTGGGGCTGGTGTTCGAGCGCCTTCTCATTCGCCGCGTCGCCGGCGCCCCGCTCCGTCAAATTCTGATTACCGTCGGCGGCGGCATCATTTTGCAGCAACTCCTGATCATCGTGTTTGGCGCTGAGCCTTTGCCTTTGCCGCGACCGCTGGCGTTGCGCGGCAGTGTCATCATCGCCGGCGCCCCGCTCGAACGCTATCGGCTCATGGTCTCTCTGCTCGGCCTCGTCATTTATGCCGCAATTCAGCTTGCGCTCAACCGCACGCGGCTCGGATTGCTGATCCGGGCAGCGGTGGAGAACCGCGAGATGGTGGAGGCGCTCGGGTTTCGCGCGAGCGCCCTGTTTCGCCTGGTGTTTGCCGCCGGCACCGCGCTCGCCGCCGTGGGCGGCGTGGTCTTCGCCCTCTATGCCGGGATGGTGACCGCCGATCTCGGCGGAGAAATCATCATCCTCGTTTTCATCGTCGTCATCATCGGCGGTCTCGGCTCGGTCAATGGCTGTTTTCTTGCCTCTCTCCTGCTTGGGCTCGCCAATAATTATGTCGGATTTCTTGCCCCCAAGCTCGCGCTCGGCACCGATATCGCGCTGATGCTGATCGTTCTGTTGTGGCGGCCGCGCGGTTTGCTGCCGATGGATGGCGCGTGATGCGGCTTCTCTCTGAGGATCGCCCCGGCCATTGGCTGCTTGCAGCCCTCCTCGTAGCACTCCTGCTCGTGCTCGCCTTCGCGCCGTTTGTGCTTCCCGGCACCAAGGCGCTCGCGGTCGCGGCGCGGATTCTGATCTTCATCGTGCTGGCTGCGAGCTATGATCTCCTGCTCGGCTATACAGGCATCGTCTCCTTCGCACAGACGACGTTTTTTGGCCTCGGCGCCTATGGCGTCGCGATCGCCTTGAGCGGCGGCGGCGGCTGGCTTGCGCTCATTCTCGGGGCGGCGGCGGGGATTGCGGTTTCGATCGGCTTGGCGCTGGCGATGGCGCTGCTCTCGCTCCGCGTGCGGGCGATTTTCTTCTCGATGATCACGCTCGCGCTGGCCCGCTTCGCGCAGGTGCTGGCGAGCGAGTGGCGCGGCCTCACCGGCGGCGAAGACGGCCTCACCTTCTCCGTCCCGCGCCTGATCGCGCCGGGGTTTCACCCTTTCGCTTCCCCCATCCTTGGCTTGCGCATCAGCGGCACAGTGATCGCCTATTATTTTATTTTCGCTGTCACGCTGGTCTCTTTTCTCGTTCTGCTTCGCATCGTCAATTCGCCGTTCGGGCGGGTTTTGCAGGCGATCAGGGAAAACCCGTTCCGCGCCGAGGCGCTCGGTTATCGGACGATTTTCCATCGCGCGCTGGCGAGCGCGCTCGCCGCCGGGTTCGCAGCCCTGGCCGGGGCGATGCTGGCGATGCAGCTTCGTTATACCAATCCAGATACGACGCTTTCCTTTTCGCTGATGATTGATATTCTGCTGATGGTGGTGATCGGCGGCATGGGGACGCTCTATGGCGCGGCGATAGGGGCGACGGTGATGGTGCTCGCGCAATATTATCTGCAGCCGGGGCTGTCGCTGCTCGCGGCGGCGGCGCGGGGGATCCCGCTCGCGCCGGCGCTGTTCGATCCCGAGCGCTGGCTGCTTTGGCTCGGGCTGATCTTCGTGCTGGTGGTTACGTTCTTTCCCGCCGGCATCGTGGGCAGCCTGCGCGCCCGAGCAAACGCCGCAGCGCGCCCGCCGATCGCCTGACATCGCGACATGATCCGAAGGAGACGACAATGTATCCGCAGCTGACCGAGCTTTTTATTGCCGGCGAATGGCGCGCGAGCGCCGATGGCCGACGCATCGCCGTTCTCAACCCGGCCACCGCCGAGCCGATCGGCGAGGTCGCCCATGCCGGGCGCGCCGATCTCGACGCGGCGCTGACCGCCGCCGAACAGGGTTTTGCCGTCTGGCGTCGCAAGAGCCCTTATGATCGCGCGAATGTTATGCGCAAGGCCGCCGCCTTGATGCGCGAACGCGCCGACACCATCGCCCCGATCATGACCATGGAGCAGGGCAAGCCGCTCGCCGAGGCGCGCGGTGAGACGCTCCTCGCCGGCGATCTCATCGAATGGTTCGCCGAACAGGGAAGGCGGAGCTTCGGGCAGGTCATCCCCGGCCGCGCCGAGGGGGTCCATCAGCTCACCTTCAAGGAGCCGGTGGGGCCGGTGGCCGCCTTCACGCCGTGGAACTTCCCGATCAATCAGGCGGTGCGGAAGATCTCGCTCGCGCTCGCCGCCGGCTGCTCGATCATCGTCAAGGGGCCGGAGGAAACCCCCGCGTCCTGCGCCGCGCTGATCCGCGCTTTCGCCGATGCTGGGGTGCCGGCGGGCGTCGTCAACCTGGTCTTCGGGGTGCCGGCGGAGATTTCCGAATATCTCATCCCGCATCCGGTGATCCGCAAAGTCTCCTTCACCGGCTCGACCGCGGTCGGCAAGCAGCTTGCGGCACTCGCCGGCCAGCACATGAAGCGGATCACCATGGAACTAGGCGGGCATGCCCCGGCGATCGTGTTCGAAGACGCCGATCTCGACCGCGCGGTCTCGATCCTGAGCGCCAATAAATTCCGCAATGCCGGCCAGGTCTGCGTCTCCCCGACGCGGTTCCTGATCCAGGAAAAGGTCTATGACCGTTTCGTCGAGGGCTTCGTCGCCGCGGCCAGGGCGCTCAAGCTCGGTGACGGGCTCGAGAAGGACACCCGCATGGGCCCGCTCGCGCACGCTCGCCGCGTGCAGGCGATGGAAGGCTTCGTTCAGGACGCGGCGCAGAAAGGGGCAAACATCGTGACGGGCGGCGAGCGCGTCGGGAACAAAGGGTATTTCTTTGCGCCGACCATCCTCACCGACGTGCCGATGGAAGCACGCATCATGAACGAGGAACCCTTTGGCCCGGTTGCCATCATCCGCCCGTTCCGTGACGCCGAGGAGGCAGTCGCCGAAGCGAACCGGCTGCCCTATGGGCTTGCCTCCTACGCCTATACCAGCTCGGCGCGAACCGCGGCGATGATCGGCGAACGCGTGGAAGCGGGCATGATGTCGATCAACCATCACGGTCTCGCCCTTCCCGAAGTTCCGTTCGGCGGCATCAAGGATTCGGGCTTCGGCTCAGAAGGCGGCACCGACGCGATCGAGGCCTATTTCAACACCAAGTTTGTGACGCACGCGACCCGTTGACCTCTAGCTTAGGGCCAAACCGATGACAATGCGCGATGATACAGCGTGGCCCATTGATGGTGAGCGCCTGACCTGAAACTCGTTTGATCGGCCTCGTGGCCTATGATCCCCTGGATTCGCGACCAGTTTGGCGGGATTTGTGCGGCCGAGGCACGAGGCCGATCGGGCGAGCGATGAGGCCATCCGGGCGCGCCGTCGTCTCAAATCATTCGACAACGGACAGATATCATGTCGCCTTTGGCGCGAATAAGCCACAATAGCCGTTGGGACTGATCTCGCCTTTGACTTGCTGGCAGGCATTCGGCGCCACGAAATAGGTGCATTGGCTGCAATGCTTGCCGTCCTTGGGTTGATCTTGGTACTGTACATCTTTTTTCTCGAGCATCGGCTCAGCGCGCGCCGTCTGGCTCCGCACACCGATGCCCGCTGCAACCATCGCGAGACCGGTTCCCAAAACCGTGCGGCGTGATGTGTGAGGGTAATTTTCCTTGGCCACCTTATCCGCTCCCTTCGCCTGTCAAACATCCTTCCGAAATCGCCCCGAAACGCGGTCTGTCAATCCCTCCTTACAAGAAAATGTCGCCCGGTGAATCCCGCCTGAGGCCCTCGCCCAAGGCTTGGCCAAGACGCGTCGCATCGGCCCAACCGCCTTCGAGAGAGCGTTTGAGCAAAAACGAACCGTCCTCACGAGCCACGAGACCGGTAAGGCGGAGTCTGCCCTCCGGCAGCACCACCGCATAGCCCCCGATCGGCGTGCGGCAAGAGCCATCGAGAGTGGCGAGCAGCGCACGTTCGGCCGTCGCCACCGCCTTTGCCTCGATGTCCTCAATCGCTGCCAGAAGTTCGCGCAATTCTTCCTCGTCCTCCCGAACCGTGATCCCTATGATCCCCTGGCCGGCGGCCGGCACCATCACCTCGGGATCGATCGCGATCATCCGCCGTGGGGTAGCCGCGAGCCGTCTGAGCCCAGCGAAAGCGAGCAGAGTTGCGTCATAGCTGCCGGTTTCGAGACGATCGAGCCGCGTCTGGACATTCCCCCGCATCATCACGACGCGAAGATCAGGGCGTCTGTGCAACAATTGCGCCTGTCGCCGTACCGAGGCGCTGCCAATGACCGCGCCCTGGCCGAGACCAGCAAACGGATCGCCCCCCACCCGCGCATCAAGCCCGTCGCTGCGGTCGGCAAGCACCAACGCATCGCGCGCATCCTCGCGCTTTAAGGTACAGGCGAGGACGATGCCCGGCGGCAAAGTGGTTTCGAGATCCTTGAGACTGTGGACCGCGAAATCGATGCGACCATCCGCCAACGCCTCATGGATCTCCTTGGCGAATAAGCCCTTGCCACCGATGTCGGCGAGCCGCGCGCCACAGGCTTGCGAGGCATCGCCGGTGGTACGGATCGGATGTTGCTCGAACACGCCGGCGTTGCGCAGTGGCGGGCAGAAATTCGCGAGTTCGTCGAGAAAGAGGCGGGTCTGTGTTAGCGCGAGCGGCGAAGCGCGCGTGCCAACGCGAAGCGGCAGCGCGCGCCCATGCACACGCACCTGCACCCGGGGGCTGAATTGTTTGAGATCGGCGATGGGTGGACGGGCGAGATCCATGATGCGCTCGCTCTCTAGGCTGCGCGATCGAGTCGGAGATCCGACCAGATGGTCGTCAGGGCAGCAATCATATGGTCGATATCGGCGTCGGTGTGCAGCGGCGAGGGCGTGATGCGCAGGCGTTCGGCGCCGCGCGGCACCGTCGGGAAATTGATCGGCTCGATATAGATCGCAAAGTGCTCGAGCAAACGATCGCTAATCTGCTTGCAGAGCACGGCATCGCCGACCATCACCGGGACGATGTGGCTCGGGTTCGAAAGATGCGGCACACCCGCCGCGCTAAGACGACGGCGGACCGTCGCGACGCGCTCGTGCAGCTGCGCTCGCTCGGTATTGCTCTGTTTGAGATGGCGAATGCTGGCCAGCGCCCCGGCCGCGACCGCTGGCGGCAGCGCCGTAGTGAAAATAAATCCGGAGGCGAAGCAGCGCACGAAATCACACAATGCCGCCGATCCCGCGATATAGCCACCGATGACGCCAAAAGCCTTGGCGAGCGTGCCTTCAATGACGGTAAGCCGTGACGTCAACCCTTCACGCTCGGCAATGCCGCCGCCGCGCAGCCCATAAAGCCCGACCGCATGCACTTCATCGAGATAGGTCATCGCCCCGTAGGCATCGGCAATATCGCAGAATGCTGCGATCGGCGCGATATCGCCATCCATCGAATAGACCGATTCGAAGGCGATCAGCTTCGGCCGGTCAGGATCAAGTCCCGCCAGCTTGCGTTCAAGATCCGCGGGATCATTATGCGCAAAAGTGATTTTCTCCGCACGGCTGTGGCGAATCCCCTCGATCATCGAAGCATGATTGAGCGCATCCGAGAGCACGACGCAGCCAGGCAGGCGAGAGGCAAGCGTGCTCAGCGTCGCCCAATTCGACATGTAGCCGGAATTGAAGATCAGCGCTGCCTCTTTGCCATGCAGGTCGGCGAGTTCCTGTTCCAGAAGAACATGCAGATGATTGGTGCCGGCGATATTGCGTGTGCCACCAGCGCCGGCGCCATGGCGATCAATCGCCGCGTGCATGGCCGCGAGCACCGCCGGATGCTGGCCCATGCCGAGATAATCATTGGCACACCAGACGGTTACCTTCCGCCGCCCACCGGCGACATGCTGCGTCGCGCTGGGAAACTTACCCGCATGGCGCTCGAGATCGGCAAATACGCGATAGCGGCCCTCGCGGTGAAGGGTTGCGATCTGCTGGCGAAATCTGTCGTCGTGGTTCATGAGCCCTCTTCCTCCCATTAGGCGCCAGACAGCGCCGCGCAGGCCTCAAACGCATGCTCAAGGCCCGGTTCATCGACCTCGCGGCCAATCGCAACGACTCGCGCCACTTCGCCTTCCGCCGGTGCAAAGGCAGCCATACTTGGCCGGCCGCCAGCGACATCGAAATGCACCCAGCCGTCGCCAGCGCGAGCGATACCCTTTACGCGCTCGATATGCCCATAGGCACCCTCGGCAACCTTGATCAGAACCGCCTCGAGCGCACCCGCATCACAAGCAAAGCCGAGGGGATGGCTCCATGCCGAGAAGCCGAACGCCGCCTCCCCGTGGTGATGCTCGCCATGATGAGAGTGAGCATGATGATGGTCGGCATGATGGTGATCGGCGTGGTCTTCCGTTCCGGATCTGTCGCGCAGATCACGATGGTTATGCGCAGCGTCGGCGACATGCGGCAGCAGGACAAAAAGCTCTCGGCTCAGCTCGCCGGCTTGCTCGATCCCAAAGATCGCTGGAACGATCGCGACTTCAGGATTGAGACGTTGCAGCGTCGTCGCGATCACGCGCAGTTCGGCGGGCGAGACGAGATCACACCAGCTCCACAGCTTCGCTGCCGGCAAAGGCAGCACCAAAAACCAGTGCTCGAGAATGGCGAGCGTCATCATCGTGCCGAGAAAAATGTAGGCAAGGCGATCAAAGGGCGTTGCCGCGGGCGAGAGTGCGTCCGCAATCAACACGGTCGCAATCACCGTTGAGACCGTGATCGAGACGGGAAACAGCAGGTTCATCGGCCGCTTGGTGAGGAAGCTTTTTAGAAAGTTTAGATGCTCCGGTAAGAATTCCTCATTCAGATTACGCACACCGAGAAAAACGTTAAGCTTGGCGCTCTGATGCATCCACCAGAGGATCATGAAAGTAAAGGTCCCGACCTGATTGGGCTCTCCCCACGTGAGGGCGATGACGGCAGCAGCAGCGGCGATGATGGCAAGCTCGTGATAGAGACTGGTCTCCACCGCATGCACAAAGTGCCGCCAGCCGTGACACCCCTCCTCACACGGAGCCCGGCGCGGACCGGTGACGAAACCCATGTAAAAGCTGATCTCCTGCCATCCCCAAGCGATCACCCCAGCGGTGAACGCCCAATAGGCGCCGGCGAGGGTCGCTGATCGACTGCTCACCGCAAGGCCATAAAGCGCGGCAACGAAAAGCGCACTCGCCCCGAGCATGCTCCAGCGAAATGTATGTCGCGGTAGTCCATCAAGATAGATGATGAGGCCGGTGCTGAACCACCACACGAACAAGGCAAAGCCGATGGGCAACGCGTATGAGAGCATCACTGGCTTTCCTTTACCAAGCCGGGGAGAGGCGCACCTCGGGCGGCGCTTTGTTCTCGTGCGGCGGGATCAGAAACAGGCGGAGCAAGGTTGCCGCGGCGCCCGTTGCTGCCACGATCCGCCCGAGCCGCCCGCGCCAGCCGCCACGCTGCTTGGCTCCCGCCGCCGAAACAGCCAGCCGCGCGAGCCGCGCAAGGCCAGCCTTGAAAGCGGGATGGTCGAGATCGAGCGCGATAGGAAAGACCTGGCGCGAAATTTCGCTAGTGATACGAAATACCTGAAAATCATACTCGGTCGGATCGAGACCGAGCGCGCGATGGAAAACCGGACGACCGTGATCTCGGACATACATCGTCGCGAAGACCGCAAGCAGGAAGAAGCGGATCCAAAATCGGTTGCGCCCGTGCAGAACATCGGGATTGGCGCGCATCAGCAGGGCGAAGGCCTCGCCGTGACGGAACTCGTCATTGCACCACTCTTTGAACCATTTGAAAATAGGATGGATGCGCAGTTCGGGGTGTCGCTCGAGCTGCCGATAGATCGAGATATAGCGTGCATAGCCGATCTTTTCCGAAAGATAGGTCGCGTAAAAAATGAACTTTGGCTGAAAAAAATGATATTTCTTGGCCTTGGTGAGGAAGCTCAGATCGACTCCGACCCCGAAATCCTTCAGCGTGTCGTTGATGAAACCCGCGTGCCGGGCTTCATCGCGGCTCATGAAGGCGAACAATTCCTTGATGTCGGGATTGGTGATCCGGGTCTTGATTTCGGCATAGAGAACACAGCCGGAAAATTCCGCGGTCACGGAACTGATCAGGAAATCGAGGAATTCCGCGCGTAGCGCGGGCGGCATCGCCGAGACGTCGGCATCGAATTCGGGCGTGCGGATAAAATGATGCTTGTTTTTATCAAGCCGGAACTCGGCCATCAGCGTATCCCACTCGGCCCGCACCGGGGTGACATCGAGCCGATCCATCGCCTTGAAATCAGTCGTATAAAATCTCGGGCTTAGGATCGTGTCGTGGCGCGCGGCGGCCGTCGATGCTTCTGACAGACGCTCGCGCCGAATGTCGCTGGTCATGGCAACTCCTTTGGCTGAAAGCCGACTTCATAGAGTTCGGTAAGCGCGAAGAACGCGCTCATTTCGGTCCACGCGCGAACGATCGGCCCGGCGCGGAGCACGGTTGCCCGACAGACGAGCGAGATCCGCTCGCCAAAGGCTATGTCGCTCGGGGCGCCATGCACGATCACCCGATCCCCGGGGCGAAGATCGATGCCATCGGGAATCGCATGCGCGTGCAGGCTCGCCGGTGTCTTCTCGATCTCAACGCGACATGAGACTTCGATCCGTCGCCGAGTTCGCATCACGATGTCCTCCCATCGCCGAGCAGCGGCACGAAAGCCGCCGCATTGGTGGCGCCGAACGCTTCGAGATCGATATGCCAGCCAGTTGCCGGATCTTCGAGCGTGAAGCGGCCGCTTCGCCACATCGTCAGGCGGAACGGTAGATCAGGGCCGAGATGCGAAAGAGCGCGCCCATAGGCGAGAGAATGGATCGTCGCGCGCAGAAAATCGTTGCTGCGCGGCGCGATCATCGCGATCACATGGCCATCGGACGCGGCGGAGACGGCGATTGCGCCATCTGGCTGGTCAGCGAAGCGAATGAGCGCGCTTCGTTCGATCGGCTCGCCCGGCGGCGGGGCCGCAAACCCGTGAAGCCGGCCAATCACCGCGAACACAATGGTTGCGGCGAGAACGATGCCAACCCCTGCGAGCGGAATAGGCGGAAAGAGCGGCTTTGTCGCCTGCATTGTCAGGCCCTCACCCCGGCGGCGGAGGCGATCGGCGGCGGCGGCACGATTGATACCGGCATCGCCGGGACGCGCTGCGCCGCATCCGCGGCCATTGCCCGCGCGAGCACGCGCGCGGCACGTGCGGCATCGGGGAGAGCGCGCAGCGCCGGTTCCGTCGGCCCAAACCAACGCGCGCGGACATGCGGCCAAAGAATGAGAGCGGATATCCGTTCGTCCTCGCCGAGCGTAAGCGCGATATCGCCGCTGCCCTGGCGGTGGATCTTCACCGCCGCCGCCTCGATGCAGCGGAACGGCAGGTTGATGCTGGCGGAGAGGGCCATGCCAAAATGCATCACCACTCTGCGGCTGGTGATCGTATAGCAGGTGGTGCGAGCGATTAGCCACGCGATCCCGGCCATGAGGCAAAAAGCCATCGTCGCCAAGAGAACGATCCAGCCAAATGCGGCAGCCATTGCCATTGCCGTGCCGCCACCCGAGGCGATGACCGCAAGGCGCCAAACCAGGAGAGCGGCAAAATAGAGGGCAATCACGGGGAGATGAAGAACATAGCGCGCGACCGCGATGACAGAGGGTTCCCCCTGCCAAAGCAAATCCTCCCCCGCCGGCAGCGGGCCGGGAAGACCCGCTTTGCGAAGTCTGCCCGCGGGAAGCTCGCGAGAGGCGCTCATAGCAGCGGCCCCAAACGATCGGGGGTGGCAAACAGCGTGCCGGCGGCAAAATAGGCGGCGATTCGATCCTCCTCGCGCTGCGTCACGCGGTTGGGATCGGCGAGCGGCGGCACCTCCGCGAATTGCGCGGCGGTGATCGCGTTCACCCGCACCTCGCGGCGCGCACCGCTGATGCGGCTGGCGAAGGTGATCGGCAGCAGAACCCGCCGCGCCTCCCGATCCCCTGCCGCCTCATCCCCCACTGTTTCACGTCGCGTGACTTCGACTTCGAGATAGCGGATATCAGGCTCCGTCCGGTCCACCCAGATGTCATAGACGATGCCGGCGCGGCCGCCATCAGCGCCGATGACGATCATGCCGCGCGGGTCGGGATCCTCGGGATCGACGGCAAAATCGGTCGCGATCCGCAATGGCGCGACCCGCGGTGTGCCCTCGAAGGTGAGTTCGGGAGTATCCGCCCGCTCGGCATAGGCGCCCGGGCCAACCCCAGCCAAAAGCGGATTGCCGATCGGCTCATAGGGCGTTCCCTCCCAGGGCATGAGCGGGGTCGCGTTGACATTTTGAGCGGCGTCGGCGCGGGGCGCCATCACGGTGCCGCCATGCGGGAGATGAAAAATTTTTGGCCGCGGCGTCGGCGGAAAACCCTCGATGATGGCGCGGCCCTTGCCATCGCTGACCAGCGGATAGCCCTCGCGCTTGTCTTCGCGGTGAAGATAGAAGATCAGCCCGGCGAAAAAGATCCAAAACGCGTAGAGAACGAGCTGGGCGACGTCTATATAGCCGGTGATGGCGCCTCGGAGCATGGCTTCACCTCGTCTGCAGGGTCGATGTTGCGGGCAGCCCGGCAACGCCGAGCCGTAGGGGGGCGGCATCACCGGGACGGGCAATCCGCACCAGCGGGCCGATCGCAATCAGGGTCGCAAACAAAAGTGCGATTTCGATATGATAGACGACGACATAACCGCTTGTAGCGTCCGCATAGAGCGAGACGGCATCACGGATCAGGCCACCGAGCGCCACCGCCGCCCCCGCCGCAGACGCTTGCACCGCGCCCCAGATTCCGAGCGCGAGACCGATCCCACCGCCGGTCATGCTCATCGCAACCGTCAACGTACAATGGGCAAACAGGCCGCCACCAAACCCGATCGCCAACACGCCCGCGGCAAACAAAAGTGGCGCCGCAAGCGGGGCCGCGAAAATCACCGCGGCGAAGGCTGCGAGCCCGATGAGGGCACCGATCGCCGAGAGCCGATAGGGATCGGCGCCGCGGCCGAGTTTGCGGGCAGCCAACCCGAACCCGGCAAGACCGCCGCTGGCAAGGGCTGCCGTCAACGCTGTCGTCTCGGCGACGGTCAAATGCAGGATCTGCCCGCCATAAGGTTCGAGCAGAATATCCTGCATGCTGAACGCGACGGTGCCGAGGCCGAGCGCCACCAGCCGGCGGGTCGCCCGCGTCTGCTCACGAAAGGCGCTGAACGCCTCGTGAAAGCGCGGCTGCGGGCGATCGGACATGGTGCGCGCGGGATCACGCGTCTCCTGCTTCCACATGGCGATGACATTGAGGCCGAGACTGACCAGCGCCGTGCCCTGGATGACCTTGATCAGTCGGACTTCGCTGAACGGCGCGAGAAGGACGCCGAACGCGAGTGCGCTGCCAATCATGCCGAACAACAACATCATCCACAGCACGGCAACGACACTCGGCTGCGATTTGGCCGGCGCGAGATCGGTCGCGAGTGCGAGACCAACGGTCTGGGTGGTGTGCAAGCCAGCGCCAATCATCAAAAACGCCAGCGCCGTCGCGATGTCGCCAACGATAACCGGTCCGCCCCTGACATCGCCCGAGAGCACGATCAACGCGAAGGGCATGATCGCAAGCCCACCGAATTGAAACATAGCGCCCAACCAGATATAGGGTATGCGGCGCCAGCCAAGTACTGAGCGGTGAACGTCGGAGCGAAACCCCACCAGGGCGCGAAACGGCGCGAAGATCAGCGGCAGCGACACCATTCCCGCGACCAGCCACGCCGGCACCGCGAATTCGACGATCATCACCCGGTTGAGCGTGCCGATCAACAGAACCGCCGTCATGCCAACCGAGACCTGAAACAGCGAGAGACGAAACAGCCGCGCAGGCGGAAGTTCGGGCGTCGCCGCATCGGAGAATGGCAGATAGCGTGGATCAATCCTGGTCCATGCCGCCACGAACCGGGGTCGCGAGAGGCTCATCGCACCACCATCTCCAACGCCTCCGAGATGTAAAACCCACGCGCGACACGCTGGCGTCGCGCGGGCATCGCTGCAAGCATCGGCTCGGCAGCAAGGCGCCGCCGAAGGGCCCGGGCAGCGACCGGAACAATGGCAGGCGCGCGGTTGTTGCGCGGGAAGAGGCGCCCTGCGGCGTGCATCGCACCAAGCGCGAACGTGAGCGGCGCAAACGTGACAAGAACCGAACGGCGAGCACTTCGGGTAAACATCGCGATCGCGGCGACCGCGTCAGCAGGCTGATAATGGATCAGCGAATCCATGGCAATCACGTGATCAAATCGATGATCTTCGTGTCCCAGCACGTCGCTGGCGAGCATGTCGCCGGCGAGGAAAGTAATGCGCGCGGCAAACGGCGTTGCGCTGGCGCGCTCACGCGCAAGCGCGATCAAGCCAGGAGAGAGATCGACCCCCACCACCTCGGCGCCACGCGCCGCCGCCGCCAGCGCTAAAAGCCCGGTGCCGCACCCCGCATCGAGGATGCGACGGCCAGAGAGATCGTCCGGCAGCCAGCCGAGCAACGTCTCCCGCATCGCCTCACGCCCGGCGCGTACCGTCGCGCGGATCGCAGAGAGCGGCGCGTCGGACGTCAGCCGTTTCCACGCTTCCCGCGCCGTGCCATCGAAATAGGCAAAAAGCTGCGCCCGCCGTTCCTGATAGGTCGTTCCCAACATCAGTCGAATCCCAACAGATCGAAAATGTCGCGGTCCTTGAGTGACGTCACCTCCAAAGGAGCGGAGCCCGCCCAGAGTAAGGCCGCAAGACGCAAATATTCCTCCCTAACGGCATCGAGTTCAGGCAGGCCTTCCATCTCAAACAGTGTCGATTTACGAAGGCGGCTCTTTCGGATCGCATCGAGATCAGGAAAGGTGGCAAGCGTTTTAAGCCCGACCGCGTCATTGAAACGATCGATTTGGTCGCACGAGGCGCTCCGGTTAGCGATGACGCCACCGAGCCGAACATCGTAATTGCGTGCCTTCGCGCGGATCGCAGCGATGATCCGGTTCATCGCGAAGATCGAGTCGAAATCATTGGCAGCGACCACCAAGGCGCGCTCGGCATGCTGCAACGGCGAGGCAAATCCGCCGCACACCACGTCACCAAGAACATCGAAGATGACAACATCGGTCTCTTCGAGGAGATGATGCTCTTTGAGCAGCTTTACCGTCTGCCCGACGACATAGCCGCCACACCCGGTGCCCGCCGGCGGCCCGCCAGCCTCGACACAGAGAACCCCGGCATAGCCGGGAAAGACGAAATCCTCCGGCCGCACTTCCTCAGCGTGAAAATCCACTTGCTCGAGAATGTCGATCACCGTCGGCACCAAGCGTTTGGTAAGCGTAAACGTCGAGTCATGCTTCGGATCACAGCCGATCTGCAGAACCCGCTTGCCAAGCTTGGCAAAGGCAACCGAGAGATTGGACGAAGTCGTGCTCTTGCCGATTCCGCCTTTTCCATAAACCGCAAAGACTTTTGCGGTATCGATGCGGGTTGCGGGATCAAGCGCCACCTGGACACTCCCCTCGCCATCGCCGCCTCGCAAAGCGGAGGTCGCAGGACGGAAACGCGACGTTATCGCTGATACTGTCATGAGATTTTTTCCACGCCGATGCCTTCGACCCGATCTTCCAACTCCTCGTGAGCGCGGCGCAGGGCCTCGAGGACATCGTCATCAGGAGACCAGTAATGACGCTCGTGCGCTTCCAGGAGGCGGCCGGCGATCCTTGCCGAGGCAATCGGGTTGAGGCTTGCTAGCCGCGCGCGCATGGTGGCATCGAGCACATAGGTTTCGCTGAGTTTCTGATAGACCCAGGGCGCGACGTCGCCCGTGGTCGCCGACCAGCCGAGGGTGTTGGTGATATGCCCCGCGATCTGATGCACGCCCTCATGGCCGTGGCTGAGCAAAGGCTCATACCACTTCGGATTGAGCATGCGGGTGTGGGTTTCGAGCGCGACCTGTTCGGCAAGGCTGCGCACGACACCTTCGCTGCGCGTCTGATCGCCGATATAGACCGAAGCCGGGTTGCCGCGCAGGCGGCGGACGGCCCCGCTGATGCCGCCGAGACTATCAAAATAATGATCGATGGTGGTAACACCCAGTTCGACCGAATCGAGATTTTGATAGGTTGCATCGACATGGCTCAGCACATGCGTGAGCACCTGGTCATGTCGCGCCGGCCGCCCATCGACGCCGTAGGCGAAGCCCTTGCGGCGCACGAATGCCTCGGCGAGTTCGTCCTCGTCGTGCCAGGCGCCATGATCAAGCATCAGATTGACATTGGCCCCGTAAGCGCCGTCGGCATTGCCGAACACGCGGAGGCTGGCCTCGGCAATCGTGCCACCATGCATCTTTTGGTAGGCGAGCGCGTGCTTGCGGACGAAATTCTCGGTCTCGGGCTCCTCGGCGCTCGCCGCCAGCAGCGCCGCTTCGGCAAGCAGGCGGGTCTGCATCGGCAAAAGATCGCGGAAAATCCCAGAAAGTGTCACAACGACGTCGATCCGCGGCCGCCCGAGCCGGCCGAGCGGCACCAATGCCGCCCCGCTAAGCCGACCGTAGCCATCATGCCGTGGCTCGGCCCCGAGCAGCCAGAGCGCTTGCGCGATCGCCCCGCCCTCGGTTTTGAGGTTGTCGGTGCCCCACAGCACAAGGGCGATGGTCTCCGGCAAACCGCCAGCATCGGCGACGTGACGCGCCAATAGCCGCTCGGCCTGCCGCGCGCCATCGCTCACCGCGAACCGACTAGGAATGCGAAACGGGTCAAAGCCGTGCAGATTGCGCCCCGTCGGCAAAACATCTGGATTACGCAGAAGATCACCGCCCGGCGCCGGCGGCACATATCCACCATCGAGGGCATGGAGGAGGGCCGGGATCTCGTGGTCAACCGCAAGCAAGGCATCGAGCGTTGCGCGTCGCGCGGGATCGGTGATGCCGGCGGCATCGAGCATTTCTGCGCGCGCCGATGCCTCCGGGGGTGCGCCAACCACGTGCAGGCCGTGCGGGATCAGGGTGTATTCGAGAGCGAGGAGCTTTTCGCCAAGATGCGGGATCTCGATAGCGGCGCTCGCCAGCGTCCATGGCGGGTGGGGTTGCGCGAGATTGACCGCGACCGCCTGCGCCTGGATCAGGGAGACGAGATCCTCGCGCGCTCCCGTGTCACTCTCATCGCCTGCGGTGCGCCAGCGATCGACCGAGACCTTGAGATCGGCAAGCCCGCGATAAAGCCCGGCATGGGTGACCGGGGGAGTGAGATAGCTGATCAGCGTCGCCCCGATGCGTCGCTTGGCAAGCGATCCCTCGGCGGGATTGTTCGAGGCGTAGAGATAGAAATTCGGGAGATCGCCAATCAGCCGATCGGGCCAGCAGGCGGCCGAGAGACCGGCCTGTTTGCCAGGCATGAATTCGAGCGCGCCATGAGTTCCGAAATGCAACACCGCATCCGCCGCAAAATCTTCACGAAGATATCTGTAGAACGCAGAAAACGCGTGTGTCGGCGCACACCCCTGCGACAGCAGAAGGCGCATCGGATCGCCCTCGTAGCCAAACGCCGGCTGCACGCCGACCACGACATTGCCGAATCTCTCACCATAGATGTGGATCGCGCTGCCATCGCTCTGGGCGCGGCCTGGCGCGGGGCCCCATTGGCGCTCGATCTCGTCGATCCAGCGTTCCTTGCGAAGATGGTCATTGGCTGAGATGCAGGCGAGCACATTGGCCGGGGCGCCGAAACGCGCGGCATTCCCCTCGATGATACGCGCGCGCAGAGCATCGACGCTTGGCGGGACCTCGACCTGCCAGCCAGCGCCGGCGAGGGCGCGGAGAATGTTGTGGAGCGAGGCAAAGACCGAAAGATAGGCCGCCGTGCCAACGGCCCCAGCATTGGGCGGAAAATTGAAGAGGACAATGGCCAGCCGCCGCTCACGCTTTCGCGCCGGATTGCGAAGGGCGATCAGCCGCGCAACGCGCGAGGCCAGCATCGCCGTGCGTTCGTCATGCGCTGTCATGTCGCGCCGCCGCCCCTCGCCTGCTGCCGACGAGCGGCCACCGAAGGTCATCGGCCAGATCGCGCCATCGAGTTCGGGCAGCGCGACCATCATCGTCGCCTCAACCGGTGTCAGGCCGCGCGGATCGGCCTGCCATTGCTCAAGCGTCTGGAATTCGATGGGATGGGCGGCGATGTAGGGGACATCGAGGGTGGCGAGCATCGCCTCGGCGGCGCGCGCATCGTTGTAGGCGGGACCGCCGACCAGAGAGAAGCCGGTAAGTGACAGCACGGCATCGACCGCGGGCCGGCCTTCGGCCATGAAATAGCGCTCGATCGCGGGGCGCTGGTCGAGCCCGCTCGCGAAGGCCGGCACCACATTGAGGTTTTTTGCCTCAAGAGCGGCGATCACACCATCGTAGTGTGTGGCATTGCCAGCGAGCACGTAAGACCGCATCATCAAGAGACCAACCGTGCCGGCGGGCGCATTGGCGTGCGGAAGTTCGCCAAGACGTTCGAAAATCGGCAGCCTGGCGCGCGGATGATAGAGCCCGACCTCGGGATAGGCGCGCGGCGGCGCAGCCGGCTTGCTTGCTCGCCGCCCATGCTGCGAACCGCCCGCGTAGCGATCGACCAACATGCGCAGAAGATTGGCAAGGTTTTCCTCGGACCCGGCGAGCCAGTATTGCAGTGCCATGAAATACGCACGGACGTCTTGGGCGGTGCCGGGAATGAAGCGCAGCAGCCGCGGCAATTGGCGCAGAAGACGCATATCAGCCCGGCCGCTCGCGGGCCCGCTGCGCTTGCTGCCACGCAGCCGCTTCAACAGCGCAAACGGTCCACTCGCCTCCTTCGCCATATCGAAGCTGCCAAGCTTCGTAAGCCGCACCACCTCCGCCGCCGACACGCACGCCAACATCGCCTGACATGTCTCACGCCGCGCCGCGAGCGCCGGCAGCACGAGGCGGATATGGTCGTCGAGAAACAACATGGCGACGAAGACGATATCGCCGGTCGCAATGTCGTCGTGGCAGCGAGCGAGGGCTCCGGGATCGCCTTCCCACTCATCGGCGGCGTGCAGCACCACCGAAATCCCCACCCGCTCCGCCGCGAGCGTGGCCGCCGCCCGTGTCAGCGCGCCAGCGAGGTGACTGTCCATCGTCACCACCACCACCCGCGCAGGGTGAGGGTCAGTGGCTGAAATGGGCTTTGGCATCGTAGAGCGCCTCTACGGTGATGTGTTCAAGCCCGCGCTCGGCGGCGAAGCGCTCGGTATTGCGCCGCGCCTTGCCGCGCACGAAAAACGGGATCCGGGCCAGCGCCTGCTCAGCCTCGGCAGTCCAGATAACCTGGCCGGCAACTCTCCCCGCGTCACCAGCGATGCCCAAGCTTTCGCCCGTACTCGCCCCGAGATGTGAGGGGCCGGCTTGCGGATGAAATTCGACATCCTCGCGGAACATTTTCAGCAGATGTTCCTCAAGTCCCATCATCAATGGATGCACCCAAGTGTCGAAGAGCACGTTCATGCCTTCGATCCCCATTTGCGGCGCGGTGCGCGCAGGATGATCCTCGACATGGGTCGGCGCCGAAATCACGGCGCAGGGAATGCGGTGGCGCTTGGCGATATGGCGCTCCATCTGCGTGCCCAGCACCAGATCGGGACCGAGTTCGGCAATCTTCGCTTCGACCTCGAGGTAATCGTCGCTGATCAGAGGTTCGACGCCATAGTCTGCGGCGGCGGCGCGAATCTCGCGGCCGAATTCACGGCTATAGCTGCCAAGCCCGACGACGGTGAAGCCGAGTTCGTCGCGGGCAACACGGGCAGCGGCGATCGCGTGCGTGGCATCGGCGAAAATGAACACTCGCCGGCCGGTGAGATAGGTCGCATCGACCGAACGCGAATACCATGCCGCCCGCGCGCTCGGGAGTGGCGGCCGGCGGGCCGGATCGAGTCCGGCGAGTGCCTCGACTTCAGCGATGAAATCGCGCGTCGCGCCGTCGCCGATCGGGATCGTCCGCGTCGCCGGTTGGGCGAAGCGGCGCCCCAGCCACGCCGCCGCCGTGGCAGCGATTTCCGGGTAGAGCACGACATTGAAATCGGCCTCGCCAAGGCGTGCGAGATCGCCTGGCGTCGCACCAAGCGGGGCGATGACCGCGACCTCAACGCCGAGCGCCGTAAGCAGGCCGGTGATCTCGTGCACATCGTCGCGATGGCGAAAGCCGAGTGCCGTCGGCCCGAGAATGTTGCAGCGTGGCCGAACATCGGCCGGTCGCGGCGCGCGGGCGGGAAGGACGGTGCCGGCCGGCGGCTCGCAACACGCCCGCACCAGACGATAAAAGGTCTCAGACGCGCCCCAATTTTCTTTCCGCTGATAGGCAGGCAACTCAAGCGGCACCACCGGCACCGGCACCCCAACCGCGCGGGCAAGCCCGCCCGGGTCATCCTGGAGCAACTCGGCAGTGCAGGAGGCGCCGACCAGCAGCAACTCCGGGCGAAACCGCTGATACGCCTCGCTCACCGCCGTCTTGAACAAGTCCGCCGTGTCGCCGCCGAGATCGCGCGCTTGAAATGTCGTGTAGGTCACCGGCGGGCGCGTTTTCGCGCGGTCGATCATGGTGAATAAAAGATCGGCGTAGGTATCACCCTGCGGCGCGTGGAGAATGTAATGCACTCCGCGCATCGCCGCCGCGATCCGCATCGCGCCGATATGGGGAGGCCCTTCATAGGTCCAGAGCGTCAGCTCCATTGCTCTACACCTTGAGCCGGGCGCGGCGATCGAATGGGCGGGCGAATAGGGCGGCGAGATCGGCCGCCTGATCGTGGCCATGGATCGGGGTGAATAACAGCTCAATCGACCATTTGGTGGTTAGCCCCTCGGCCTCCAGGGGGTTGGCGAGACCGAGGCCACAGACCACGAGATCGGGGCGGGCGGCACGGCAGCGATCGAGCGCGCGTTCGACATCCGCGCCTTCGCTGAGCACGGTTGCGGGCGGCAAGAGGGCGAGTTCGCTCGCCATATGGCGGCGATGGAGATAGGGCGTGCCGACTTCGATGATCTGCATGCCGAGTTCGCGCGCAAGAAAGCGGGCGAGCGGGATCTCGAGGGCCGAGTCGGGAAAAAAGAACACCCGCTTGCCGGCCAGCTCGGCGCGCCGTGCGGTCAGAGCCTGTCGTGCCCGCGCCTCGCCCGCCGCGGCAACCGCCGCGACCTTCCCGGGAGGGATCGAGAAGGCCGCGGCAGCGGCAGCAAGCCACAGCGTGCTGCCTTCGGCGCCGAGGGGAAACGGCGCGGCGATCCCGCTTGCGCCACGTTCCTCGAGCGCGCGCGCGGTCGCGGCGAGAAATGGCTGGGCGAGCAGGAATCGGGTTTGCCGCCCGACCGGCGGCAGGGCCTCGGCGCGGCGCGGCGGCAGGAAGTGCACGTGCTCGATGCCGATCGCCTGGAACTGGCGGCGCAGCTGATCCTCGACCATTTCCGCCAGCGCGCCGACGATGAGGAGGGAGGGCGCGTCGCTCGCCGCGGGCAGATCGGGCACCATCGCCGCAAGACACGCATCCTCACCTTCAGTGAAGGTGGTTTCGATGCCGCTGCCCGAATAGCTCAGCACTCGGACGGCAGGGGCAAGCCGGCGCGAAAGACGCTCGGCGGCGCGGGCGAGGTCGAGCTTGATGACTTCGGACGGACAGGAGCCGACCAAAAACAAAAGCCGGATTTCGGGCCGGCGGGCGATCAGGCGATCGACCACGCGATCGAGCTCGTCATTCGCATCAGCACTGCCGGCGAGGTCGCGCTCGCCGATGATCGCGGTGGCAAAGCGCGGCTCGGCGAAAATCATGACTCCAGCGGCGGATTGCAACAGATGCGCGCACGTGCGCGAGCCGACGACGAGAAAGAACGCGCCCTGGATCTTGCGATGCAGCCAAACGATGCCGGTGAGGCCGCAGAACACCTCGCGCTGGCCGCGCTCGCGACGCATCACCACCGCCTCCTTCCCGCCCGCGGCCGCAGCCAGAGGGGAACTACAGGGCGAGAGCGGCATTGCGAGCGACGCGCTACTCATCAGCGTGGCACCGAGCTGAACGCGGTCTCGCGTTGATTGCGCCGAGCGATCCCGAATTTGATCAGGAACTGCGTCGCGTTGACGACATACGCCGCATAGCCGGCAAGCGCCAGCAGCATTTGACCGATGGGATCGAGCGCGCCGGTGAGAAGAGCGACGACGTAGGCGGCATGAAGGGCGAGGACGAGCAGGCTCACCACATCCTCCCAGAAGAATGCCGGCGCGAACAGATAGCGGCCGAAAACGTCGTGCTCCCAGAGCGAGCCGGTAAACAGGATGGCAAACAGAATGCCGGTCTTGACGACGATGGAGGCGGTGGCGAGGCCATATCCCTGTCCGGTGCCGAGATAACGCAGCACCAGGCTGAGGCTTGCGAGAAAAACGACGAACTGCACCTGCGCGAGCACCCCCTGCACGATCGTCCAGGCAGAGGCGTCGCGGCGCTGACGCTGCTCGGGGGTGTAGAGCAGCCGGGGCGCGGGGCGGCGAACGGCGCTCTCGTGACGGGGGTGCTCTAGGGCGTAGCCACGGCCAGCGGTTGTCCCAAAAGGACAACAGTCAGCCGCGTCGAGCCAGCGCTGAAATGGATTATTTGTCATGTTCACTTGACAATCCTCCGACGCTGCGCTGGCATCCCTGTCACGATCTTCGAAGCGCGCGCCGATCTCCCACGATTCCACTTTATCGTGACGTTGAAGCAGGAGTTTAGGCCATGACCGCCCATCGTTTCCTCCCGTGCCGTTATCAGCACCAGAGCGAGCCTAGGGCTGGCCCGCGACGACTGTCAAGAAGAAAAGACGTAAATTTTGATTGACACTCGAGAGCGAAAAACGTCACTATGTGCACGAGGAAACGGCCGATGAACGATCTCTCGCAGCCCAACTCCGACGCATCGCAATGTTGGTCGTATGACCTGCCCGTGGTTCGCGGCCGCCCGTCCGCGCCGCGGACAAAACCCCCTCCCGGCTGCCAAACGCTCAGTGTGACACGCGGCGCCGTGTTGGCGCATGGCGCCAACGATGCCCGTGACCGCGCCGCAACACTCGCGCGGCTGGTCGCGCAAGAACTGATCCCGCGTCTGCGGCTCGCCCACCCGCCGCATCGCGACCGTTATGAGCCAACGGATCAGGAGATAGCGACGGGCGAGAGAGTGACGGGCGCGAGCGTCGCGGAGATGGTGGCCCTGGCGCTCGCCCATGACGCCGCCGGGATGATCGCCTGCGCCGATCGCATTCTCGCCTGCGGCATCTGCTTTGACTCGCTCCTGCTCAAGGTGCTGGCACCGGCGGCCGAACGGGTGGAAACGCTCTGCAACGCGCATGGCGAAGACTGGGTCGCGGCAATGCTTGCCGAATGGCATCTGAAGCGCTTGCTGCGTCATCTCCTGGCGCGGTTCGACACCCATACGGTAACGCCGGTGAGCGCGCCGCGGGCACTTCTTACCACCCTGCCCGGCGAGCAAGAGCGGCTGGAAATGCTGATCGCGGCGGCGTTCCTGCGGCGTCAAGGATGGCAAGTGAACGACGAGCCCGCCGCCACCCGGCTCGCCTTGACGCAACGCGTGCATGGGGAATGGTTCAGTATTGTCGGTCTGTCGATCGCATCCGAGGCGCGATTCGAGGCGATGGCACGCGGCATCCGCGCGGTCCGGCGCGCCTCACTGAATCCGGCCCTTGGCGTTTTGGTGCTCGGGCCGACATTCACCCAACATCCGGAGATGGTTCACCTGGTCGGCGCCGACGCCGCCGCTCTCGATGCCCGCGAAGCGGCGCGACAGGCACGCGATCTCTGCTCATGGCTGGTTTTCCGAACTTGACACTTACTCAGACTAAAATGATTGACAGCGGCGGGCGGATGAGGCTTCTCCCGGAGAGTCCTGAAAAAATAGGTTGTGTTCACCCTTGTGAAAGCGTTCATCTCTCCAGAGCGGTGGGTTGGTGGGCTCGATCCCGACATGGCGGCGACCCTGATTGCGGTGGCCGCTGACATGTCCCTGATTCTCGACCCCGATGGCGTGATCCGGGACATTGCCTTCGAGAGCGACGGGCTGGCGGATGCGCTCGATCCGGGCGGCTATTGGTCCGGGCGCCGTGTGACCGAGGTGATCGACAGTGAGAGCCGGACGGTCGTCGGTACCCTGCTCGCCGAGGCGTCAGAGCGCGATACCCCCCATTGGCGCCCGGTCAGGTTCCTGGCCCCAGACAAAACCACAATTCCCATCCTGCTCACGCTGGTGAGAGTGAGTAAAACGGGCCGCCTCGTCGGCTTCGGCCGCGATTTGCGAGGAATCACCGAGTTGCAGCAGCGTCTCGTCGACGCGCAGCAGATGATGGAAGAGGAATATGCGCGGCTCCTGCAGATGGAGACGCGTTACCGGATTCTGTTTCAGGTCTCGTCAGAGGCGGTCGTGGTCGCGGATGCGACGACGCTCAAAATCCGCGAGGCCAATCCTGCGGCGCGGGTGCTGTTCGACGATCGGGCACGGACCTTGCTTGGTCTTGTCGCCACCGACTTGTTTGACCCGGCGAGCGAGCCGGCGCTCCGCGCCGCCCTGAGCGGCGCCCGCGCCGCCGACGAGGCCGAGCCAATTCGCGCGCGCCTTGCCGATGGCGGGCGGGTGGTCTCGGTCTCGGCGCATCTCTTTCGCCAGGGCGGGCAAAAGCTTTGCCTCGTGCGCATCATTTCGCCGGAGCGCGAACGCCGACCGACGCTGCCACGGGCGGCGCAAACCCGGTTGCTGGCGCTGATCGAGCGCGCGCCCGACGGCTTCGTCGTCACCGATGCCGAGGGCCGCATCCTCGCCGCCAATGTGGCGTTTCTGACAATGGCCCAGATCGCGAGCGAACGCGACGCACGGGGATTGTCGCTCGACAACTGGCTCGGTCAGCCCGGGGTTGCGCTTCGTGTCCTGCTCGCCAATCTCCGCCAGCACGGCACCGTCAAGCTGTTTCCAACCACGCTTCGCGATCAGTTCGGCGCCGTCGCCGAGGTGGAGGTGTCCGCCGTCGTCCTTTCGGCCAGCGACGAAACGCCTGAGACGACCACCGGCGATACCAACGAGGATGGCTCGGGCGCGGGGGAAGGGCAGGACCAACGGCCCTGCCTTGGCTTTGCCATCCGCAATGTCGGCCGGCGATTAGGCGCCATCGCCCCCGCGAGCACGCCGCCAGGGCGCGCGGTCTTGCGTTCGGTCAACGAACTCACCGAGCTGATTGGCCGTGTTCCGCTTAAGGAGCTGGTGCGCGAGGCGACCGACATCGTCGAGCGCCTGTGCATCGAGGCGGCGCTCGAGATGACTGGCGACAATCGCGCTTCGGCCGCCGAGATTCTCGGCCTCAGCCGGCAGGGCCTTTATACCAAGCTCCGCCGCTATGGCCTCGGCGACCTCACGCCCGAACGCGGAGAGATGTGATGCCGAGTGACGTGCGCCTCGCCCGCCCTTCCCTGCCATCGGTCATTGAGCTTTTGAAGCCGATCACTTGGTTTGCCCCGGTATGGGCGTTCGGCTGCGGCCTGGTCTCTGCCGGCTGGCCATTGGCCGGGCGCTGGCCGGTGATCCTTGCCGGACTGCTGGTGGCCGGCCCCCTCGTGTGTGGCACCAGCCAAGCGGTGAACGACTGGTTTGACCGCGCGGTCGATGCCATCAACGAACCGGGACGGCCGATTCCCTCCGGCCGTGTGCCGCGTCGCTGGGGGCTTTACATCGCGATCGGCTGGACCGGTCTTTCCCTGCTGGTGGCGACCGCGCTCGGTCGCGTCGGCTTTGCCGCCTCGGCGATCGGGCTCGCCTTCGCCTGGGCCTATAGCGCTCCCCCGTTGCGGCTCAAACAAAACGGCTGGTGGGGTAACACCGCCGTCGCCCTCTGTTATGAGGGATTGCCCTGGGTCACCGGGGCCGCGGTGATGATGGGCGGGCTACCCGGCTGGCATATCGCCATCGCCGCCTTCCTCTATAGCGTCGGTGCCCATGGCATCATGACATTGAATGATTTCAAATCGGTCGCCGGCGATCGCGCCACCGGCATCGGCTCGCTGCCGGTCCGCCTCGGCGAGGAACGCGCGGCCCGTCTCGCCTGCGTGGTGATGGCGCTGCCGCAGCTGGTGATGGTGGCGCTGCTGTTCGCCTGGGACCGGCCACGCACCGCCGCGGCGATCGCGCTTCTCCTTGCCGGCCAGGTATTGCTCATGATCCGGCTTCTCGAACGTCCGCGTGATCGTGCTCCCTGGTACAACGCCACCGGCACCAGCCTTTACGTTCTCGGCATGCTGATCACGGCTCTCGCCCTGCCGGCGGGCGCGATCGTGGGACAATGACGCCGATGGCAGCACGGGCCTCTTTCGCTGATCCCATCTTCGATGTCGCCATCGTCGGAGGCGGCCCGGCCGGCGCCACCGCCGCGCATGATCTCGCCCAGCGTGGCCGCGCGGTGTTGCTCCTCGATCGCGGCGGCCGCATCAAACCGTGCGGCGGCGCGATCCCGCCACGTTTGCTGCGCGATTTCGCCATTCCCGATAACCTCCTCGTCGCTCGGGTGCATGGCGCACGCGTCATTTCACCGCAGGCGCGCGAGATCGCCATGCCGATCGCCGACGGCTTCGTCGGCATGGTCGATCGTGACGTGTTCGACGAATGGCTGCGCCAGCGCGCCGCGGCTGCCGGGGCAGTGCGTATCACCGGTCGTTTCGACCGCATCACCGAAGACGACGATGGACTCGCGCGCGTCCATTATCAGGCCGGGGCCGATGGTCATCCCGGCACGCCGGCCAATGCCCGCGCCCGGGTCGTGATCGGCGCCGATGGCGCGCTGTCGGCGGTGGCGCGGCAGACCATTGCCGCTTACGATCGCGCCTCTTTCGTCTTCGCCTATCACGAGGTCATCCGCGCGCCGAGGGCGGCCAGCCGCGGTTTCGATGGCGAAATCTGTGATATTTACTATCGCGGCACGTTATCGCCGGATTTCTACGCGTGGGTATTTCCGCATGGGCAGACGGTGAGCGTCGGCACCGGCTCGGCGTGTAAGGGGTTCTCCTTGCGCAAGGCGGTCGGCGCGGTTCGCGCCGAGGCCGGTCTCGACAGCGCTAAAACCCTGCGTTGCGAAGGCGCCCCGATTCCGCTCCGGCCGCTGCGGCGCTGGGACAATGGCCGCAACGTGGTGCTCGCTGGCGATGCCGCCGGGGTGGTCGCGCCGGCTTCGGGCGAGGGCATCTATTACGCGATGCTGGGCGGGCGGCTGGCCGGTGAGGCGGCGGATACGTTCTGCGCCAGCGGTGATCCGCGCGCCCTCGGCACCGCTCGCCGGCGTTTCATGCGCGAGCATCGCCACGTCTTTATGATCCTCGGCATGATGCAGAACTACTGGTACGCCAATGACCGCCGGCGTGA